>CAYVBN010000162.1:0-2537 GCA_964449645.1 uncultured Hyphomicrobiales bacterium | reverse complement strand
TCCCTCCTATGTGCGGGTGACGAACCTGCGCACCCGCCGCTCGCTGATCGTGCGCGTCAACGATCGCGGGCCTTATCATTCCAACCGCCTGATCGACGTTTCCGGGAAGGCGGCCGAGCTGCTGGGCTTCCACGATAACGGCGTGGCCCGCGTCCAGGTCGAGTATGTCGGCCGGGCGCCGCTCGAAGGCTCCGACGACCGCATGCTGGTGGCGACTTTGCGCGAGGGCGCGCCGGCTCCGACCCCGTCAGCGATCAGGGTCGCCTCCGCCAAGCCATTCGTGCCGCGGCTGCACGGTTCCTCCGGGGTGCACGGGGATATCCCGCTCCCGCCGGACCGCCCGTTCGACCTGGGTGAGGACGCGGTGGCGTCGGCGGACGCGGCTCCGTCCGGGTTCGATTCGCATGAGCGGCGCGCTCGAACGGCCCAGCTCTCGGCGGCGCCGGAATCGCCCGCCCGCATGACCTCGCCGGTCTCAGCCTTTGCCTCCGGGCGTCAGGACGCGTCCGCGACCATGATGCCGGCCGTGATGAGCGGCCGAGGGCTTTATTGAGCCCCTGCGGGCGATTAGATCAATTTCTCTCAGATTCGAGTTGAAAGCCGTTCGGTCCCCGGGCGGGCCTGTGGCATTGTTGGCGGACGACCGGGTTGGTATCAGGGGCGAAGCGGAGGAGCCGTGGCATCGGAAGCGCTTGAGAGAGCCTGGGGTGGCCTGCGCCGACGCGTTGCGTGCGCGATCGGGGCGCTCGCCGCTGCGGGCTTGGCCGTGCTCGTGCTCGGCCTCCCGGGACCGGCCGGGGCCGCGGGTGGCTCAGGGATCAAGAAGGACGAGTACCAGACCTCCGCCCCCCACGCCATCCTCATCGACGCCGACAGCGATACGGTCCTGTTCGAGAAGAACGCCGACCAGCTCATGCCGCCGTCGAGCATGGCCAAGCTGATGACGGCCGAGCTCGTGTTCAACGAGATCAAGCAGGGGCACATCCGGCTCGATGACGAGTTCACGATCAGCGAGAACGCCTGGCGGCGCGGGGGCGCGCCGTCGCACACCTCGAGCATGTTCGCCGCGATCCACAGCCGGGTCAGCGTTCAGGACCTGCTGCAGGGCGTGATCGTCCAGTCGGGCAACGACGCGTGCATCGCGCTCGCCGAGGGCATTGCCGGCAATGAGCCGGCCTTCGCCAACATGATGACCAAGCGGGCGCGCGAGCTCGGCCTGACAAAGTCGGTGTTCACGAATTCGACCGGGCTGCCCGATCCCAATCTGGTGGTCACCGCCCGCGAGCTGGCGAAACTCGCCCGCCACATCATTCAGGACTATCCAGAATTCTACCATTACTACAGCCAGCGCGAGTTCACCTGGAACAAGATCCGCCAGCAGAACCGCAACCCGCTGCTGGCGATGGGGATCGGCGCCGACGGCCTGAAGACCGGCTACACGACCGAGGGTGGTTACGGTCTCGTCGGCTCGGCGGTGCAGAACGGCCTGCGTCTCATCGTCGTCGTGAACGGCCTGAAAACCGCCAAGGAGCGCGCGGAGGAGGCCCGCAAGCTTCTCGAATGGGGATTCCGCAGCTTCGAGGCGCGGCTTCTGTTCGCCGAGGGCCAGACCGTCGGGGAAGCGAAGGTCTATGGCGGCGACCGGAGCTATGTGCCGCTCACCGGATCGCGCGTCATCAGCCTCATGGTCCAGCGCGGTTCGACCGAGCGGATCATCGCCAAGGTGATCTATCAGGGCCCGATCCCGGCGCCGGTCACCAAGGGGCAGCCGATCGGCAGGCTCAGGGTCCAGCGCGGCGACACGGTCGCCCTCGAAGTGCCGCTCCAGGCGGCGGAGAACGTCGGCGTCGGAAGCGTCTCGCAGCGCGCCTTCGATGCGGCGACCGAACTCGTCATCGATCTCTTCCGCGCGGGCACGGCGCGCCTGTGAACCGGATGGACAGGCTCATGCGCGGACGGTTCATCACGCTCGAAGGCGGGGAGGGGACCGGGAAATCGACCCAGGCCGCCATGCTGGTGCGCCGGCTCAAATCGCTGGGCCTCGACGCGGTGCAGACGCGCGAGCCGGGCGGCTCGCCCGGAGCCGAGGCGATCCGGCACGTGCTGCTCGCCGGCGGCGCCGAACCGCTCGGTCCGGATGCGGAGGCGCTGCTGTTCGCGGCAGCGCGGGACGATCACATCCGCCAGACCATCCGGCCGGCGCTCGACCGCGGTGCATGGGTCGTGTGCGACCGCTTCGCCGATTCCACGCGCGTCTATCAGGGTGCGCTCGGCAACGTCGATCCGCGCCTGATCCGGGCGCTCGAGCGCGTTGTGCTCGACGGCCTCAAGCCGGACCTGACCTTCATTCTCGATCTGCCCCCCAGCGTCGGTCTCGCGCGCGCCGCCAAGCGCCGCGGCCGGGGCTCGGCCGATCGCTTTGAGACCGAAGCGCCGAGCTTCCACGAGAAGCTGCGCGAAGCCTATCGCGAGCTGGCGCGGCTCGAGCCCGATCGCTGCGTCCTGATCGACGCGCGCGCCGGCAAGGACAAGGTGGC
>CAYVBN010000161.1:0-8400 GCA_964449645.1 uncultured Hyphomicrobiales bacterium | reverse complement strand
CGGACGCCCGGGCAGATAGGGCGCATCGCGCCGCTTCAACATGACCCCTTCGACCGCTTCGGCATCGGCGCCGGCACCCGCTGCTACCGGGTCCGCGCGCGCGGCGGTCAGCTCCTCCCAGCTCGCGAACGGAACGAGCGGGGAGAGATCGACGCGCGGGTCCTGCAAGCCGGCGACGAACGCTTCGAGCCGCGCCCGCCGTTCGCTGAACGGCAGCGCGCGCAGGTCCTCGGCCCCGTCGACCAGCAGATCGTAGGCGCGCAGATGCGCGGGAAACTCCGCGGTCAGCTTCGGCGTCACGGTCTTGCGGTTGAGCCGCTGCTGCAGGACGTTGAACGACTGCACACGCCCGTCACGCACGACCAGCAGTTCGCCATCGATCGTTCCCGGACGCCCGGGCACGCCGGCGAGATCCGGAAAGCTCGCCGTGATGTCCTCGCCGGCGCGCGAATAGAGCCGCGACATCAAGGTTCCGTCCGCCCGCAGACCCGTCACCGCCTGCACCCGAATGCCGTCCCACTTCCATTCCGCCGCGAACTCGCCGGGATCGAGGCCGGCGAAATCAGTCTCCTCGATCGCGTGCGAGAGCATGGGCGGGCGGAACGGAGCGGGATCCTCCGTCACGGGTTTTTCCGCGCGCCCCTCCACCCAGGCGAACAGGTCCGCATAGGGCGGCGTAAGCCCCGGCCAGATCAGCTCGATCTCGTCCGCCGTCTTGTCGCCGAGCGCCGCCACCGCCGACTTGGCGAGCCGGGCCGAGACGCCGATGCGCAGCGCCCCGGTGACCAGCTTCAACAAGGCCCAGCGGCCGACCTCGTCGAGCGCGTCGAGCCAACGCGCAAGCTGGCCGGGCAACTCGGTCTTGCCGAGCGAGCCGAGCGCGAGAACGACGTCCGTGAGCGAGGGCGGCGGCTTCGCCGAATCCGGCGCGTCATGCTCCACACTCGCCGGCACCGGCCACATCAGCGCGACGGTTTCGGAGAGATCGCCGACATAATCGTAGGAGAGGCCGAACAGCACCGGATCGGTGCGCTCCGCGACGAGCGCGCGGATGAGGCCGGGCTTGGCATGACGGAAGCTGAGCGCGCCGGTGATCGCCGCGAGCGCGTAGCCGCGCTCGGGGTCGGGCACGTGGCGAAAGAATTCGGTCAGAAGCCGCAGCTTGCCGTTGCGGCTCGGCTCGTAGGCGAGCCGGTCGAGCAGCTCGGCAAAGCGATTCACGCCTCCGCCTCCGGAGCGCTCGGGGCGAGCGCGGGATCTTCGGTCTCGTCCTCCTCGCCGTAGCCGACGATGCCGAGCGGGCGCGCCTTCAGGCCGCGCGTCCCGCACCAGTGGACGAGCGCGTCCTCGGCCCCGTGGGTGACCCAGATCTCCTGCGCGCCGGTCGCCAGGATGGTGGTGCACAGCCCATCCCAATCGGCATGATCCGACACGACGATCGGCAGCTCGATCCCGCGCTGGCGTGCCCGCGCGCGCACCCGCATCCATCCCGAGGCGAAGGCCGCGACCGGATCGGGAAATCTCCGGGTCCAGACCTCCTTCAGCGCGGACGGCGGACAGAGCGCAATGGCGCCGATCAGATCGCCCTTGGGCGCGGCGCGCACGAGCCGAACGTCGCCGAGGTCCATCCTGCCCTGATAGTAGGTGGTGATCGCCTCGAGCGCGCCGTGCAGATAGATCGGCTCGCTCCAGCCGGCCGCGCGCAGCAGCGCGATTACCCGCTGCGCCTTGCCGAGCGAATAGGCGCCCACGAGATGCGCGCGCTCCGGAAACACCGCGCGCGACGCCAGCAGCTTGCCGACTTCGTGCAACGGATCGCCGTGACGGAATACCGGCAGGCCGAACGTCGCCTCGGTGACGAACACGTCGCAGCGTACGAGCTCGAACGGCGCGCAGGTCGGGTCCGGCATGTCCTTGTAGTCGCCCGACACCACGATCCGCAGGCCCTCCGCCGCGAGCGCGATCTGCGCCGACCCGAGCACGTGGCCGGCCGGATGGAAGCTGACGTCGATCGGCCCGAGACGCACATGTTCGCCATAGGCAATGGCTTGCGTCGCGCCGGCGAAATCGGGCCCGTAGCGCAGCTCCATGAGATCGAGCGTCTCACGCGTCGCCAGCACCGCGCGATGGCCGGGCCGGGCGTGGTCGGAATGCGCGTGGGTGATGAGCGCCTTGTCGACCGGCCGCAGCGGGTCGATGTGGAACCCGCCCGGCCGGCAACAGAGGCCGGCGGGAGTCGGGATCAGCAGCTCGTTGGGACGCATGGTGCTGAGATAGGTCACGGGGCGGCCAATGCGAGCCCCAAGGCACCGTATGCCGCCGCCGTTCGGTTCCGTGCCGCGCACGGCATGGCCATTCCAGCGCCTCGTCAGGCGGCGCCGCCTTCCCGGCGCTGCGCCGACCGGATAGGTCTAAGGCGTGTCTGTCCTGGCGCACCCGACCGCCCTGCTGCCCGAGCGGTTCCGCCGCTGGTTCGCCTCGCGCGGCTGGACCCCGCGCGACCACCAGTTGGACCTGCTCGCCAAGGCGCGCGCCGGCCGCTCGACCCTGCTGATCGCACCGACCGGGGCCGGCAAGACGCTCGCCGGGTTCCTGCCGACGCTCGTGGACCTCGCCGAGCCGGCCGGCCGCGCGAAGATCGCGCCCGGTCTGCATACGCTCTACATTTCGCCCCTCAAGGCGCTCGCCGTCGACGTGGCACGCAATCTCGAGCGGCCGGCCGCCGAAATGGGACTGTCGCTGCGGATCGAGACGCGTACCGGCGACACGCCGGCATCGAAGCGCCAGCGCCAGCGCCGCTATCCGCCCGACATTCTGCTCACGACGCCGGAACAGCTCGCGCTGCTGCTCGCATCGGCAGACGCGCCGCATCTGTTCGCGACGCTGCGGCGCGTGGTGCTCGACGAGTTGCATGCGCTCGTGCTGTCGAAGCGCGGCGACCTGCTCGCGCTCGGCCTCGCGCGCCTGTTCGCGCTTGCGCCGCAGCTCACAACGGTCGGCCTCTCCGCCACCGTGGCCGAGCCCGACGATCTCTGTCGCTTCCTGGTTCCGCAGCAAGAAGGATCCGACAACCGCGCCGATCTGGTGATCGCCGCGGGCGGAGCGGCGCCGCACGTGACGATGCTCGACACCGCCGAGCATCTGCCATGGGCCGGACACACCGCCCGCCACGCGCTCGGCGAGATCTACGGCCTGATCGGCCGGCACAAGACGACGCTCGTCTTCGTCAACACGCGCAGCCAGGCCGAGATGCTGTTCCAGGAGCTCTGGCGCATCAACGACGACGGGCTCGCCATCGCGCTGCATCACGGCTCGCTCGACGTGGCGCAGCGGCGCAAAGTGGAAGACGCCATGGCCGCCGGGCGGCTGCGCGCGGTCGTCTGCACCTCCTCGCTCGATCTCGGGGTCGACTGGGGCGACGTCGATCTGGTCGTCAATGTCGGCGCCCCGAAGGGATGCTCGCGCCTGCTGCAGCGGATCGGGCGCGCCAACCATCGGCTCGACGAGCCTTCGCGCGCCGTGCTCGTTCCGGCGAACCGTTTTGAGGTGCTCGAATGCGCGGTCGCGATCGACGCGGTCGCCGAGGGCGCCCAGGACACGCCGCCGGCGCGCACGGGCGGGCTCGACGTCCTCGCGCAGCACGTGCTCGGCCGCGCCTGCGGCGAGCCGTTCCACGCCGATGCGCTCTATGCCGAGGTGACGAGCGCGGCGCCCTACGCGGGGCTGTCGCGCGCGGATTTCGACGCCGTGCTCGCCTTCGTGGCGACCGGCGGCTACGCGCTCAAAGCCTACGAGCGCTTCGCCCGCATCCGCCAGGCGAAGGACGGACGCTGGCGCGTCGCCAATCCGCGCGTCGCCCAGCGGTACCGGCTCAATGTCGGCACCATCGTGGAAGAGACCATGATCAAGGTGCGCCTCGTGCGGGCGCGGGGCGGGCGCGCCGGCCACACCGGGGCGATCGCGCGCGGCGGACGCGTGCTGGGCGAGGTCGAGGAGTATTTCATCGAAGGGCTGGTGCCCGGCGACACGTTTGTGTTCGCCGGCGAGATCCTGCGCTACGAGGCGCTGGTCGAGGACGAGGTCTACGTCTCGCGCGCCGTCGCCGAAGACCCCAAGGTGCCGTCGTACGAGGGCGGCAAGTTCCCGCTGTCGACCTACCTGGCCGACCGCGTGCGCGGTCTCCTGGGCGACCCGTCGGCTTGGCGCGCCCTCCCCGACCAGGTGCGCGAATGGCTCGACATCCAGCAATGGCGCTCGCATGTGCCGGGGCGTGGCGAGTTCCTGGTCGAGACGTTCCCGCGCGCCGACAAGCATTACCTCGTCTGCTATCCGTTCGAGGGCCGCCTGGCGCACCAGACGCTCGGCATGCTGCTCACGCGCCGGCTGGAGCGGATGCGGCTCCAGCCGCTCGGTTTCGTGGCCAACGAATACGCGCTCGCGGTCTGGGGCCTCGGCGATCTCGCCCACGCGATCGCGCTCGGCCGGCTGTCGCTCGCCGCGCTGTTCGACGAGGACATGCTGGGCGACGACCTCGAAGCATGGCTTGCCGATTCGGCGCTGATGAAGCGCACCTTCCGTCAATGCGCCATCATTTCCGGGCTGATCGAGCGGCGCTCGCCCGGCAAGGAGAAGTCGCAGCGGCAGATGACCATCTCGACCGACCTCGTCTACGACGTGCTGCGGCGGCACGAACCCGACCACGTGCTGCTGCGCGCGGCGCGCGCGGATGCGGCCAGCGGATTGCTCGACATTCGCCGCCTCGGTGCGATGCTCTCGCGCATCCGCGGGCGAATCGTGCATAACGCCCTCGACCGGGTCTCGCCGCTCGCGGTGCCGGTCATGCTCGAGATCGGCCGCGAGCCGGTCTACGGCGAGGCTGCCGATGTCCTGCTGGCGGAGACCGAGGCGGCGCTCGTGAAGGAGGCGATGGGGTGATGGCGACGCAGGCGCGCCGGTGTGGTCCGGTCTCGGCCCTGGGCGCGAGCCACACGATCGAGGTGGCCGGCGCCACGCTCGTGGCCGATTGCGCCGGTGCGCTCTACTGGCCGGAGCAGCGCCTGCTCGCGGTTGCCGATCTCCACCTCGAGAAGGGTTCGGCCTTCGCGGCGCGCGGCGTGCTGCTGCCGCCCTACGACACCGCCACGACGCTGCTCCTGCTCGGCCATCTGATCACCCGCTACGCGCCCCGGCTCGTCGTCGCGCTCGGCGACAGTTTCCATGACGGCGGCGGTCCCGCCCGCATGGCGCCGCGCGACCGTGCGGCGCTCGGCGCACTGCAGCGCGGCCGCGACTGGCTGTGGATCGCCGGCAACCATGATCCGGAGCCGGCCGTCGGGATCGGCGGCCGTTTCGCGCCATCGCTCTCCATGGGACCGCTCGTGTTCCGCCACGAGCCGCGCGCCGATCCGGCGCCCGGCGAAATCGCCGGGCACCTGCATCCGGTCGCCCGCATCGCGCGGCGCGGACGGACGGTCGCACGGCGTTGCTTCGCCGCCGACCGGCAGCGCATCGTCATGCCGGCCTTCGGCGCCTATACGGGCGGGCTCAATGTGCGGCACGGCGCTTTCGCGGAGGTGTTCGCCAGCCTGCGGTTCACCGCCCACATGCTCGGGGACAGCCGGCTCTACGCCATCGCGGCGACGCACTGCCTGCCGGGGTAGCAAGCTTCGACCGCCCTCCATGCCACCCGGAGAGGTGAGCAGGCGGGTCGACGTTGGGCACGCTCCGGTCAATCCCGCCGGAAGATGATCGACGCGAACCAGCCGGTCATGATCGCCATCGCGGCGGTCGCGAGCCCATAGCTGAGAGCATGGTCGCGCGCAGCGGTCACCACGAACTGCTCGAAACCGGATTTGATGATTTCGAGCGCCGACGTGGTGCGGGCGATCACGGCGCCGTCGGCGAACAGCTTGATGTCGACGTCGTAGTTGCCGATCGGCACGCCGGCGGGCAGCGGGATGGTCGCGCGAAACAGATTGCCGGTGAGGAACGTCACGGCATTCGGCTCCTCGCGATAGAGGGAACGTTCGCTCTTGAGCCGCAGGAACGCGGCACGGAACGGGTCGTCGCGCACGACGTCGGCGAGATCGACGCCGATCTGCTGCGGCAGCAACGTATTCTCCAGCCCGATCTGGAGACGGCGCAGCGTGTCCGGCGCGGCGATCTGGTCGAACGGCTTGTTGGCGAGCACCGCCAGATAGGACGGCACGTTCACGAAGGTGCGGGAATCGACATTCACCCAGATGCCGAGAACCCGTTCCTTGCGCCGCGTCACCAGCGTCTCGCGCGGACCCGTGACCGTCACGACGAGGTCGTAGCCGCCGCGCCGTCGCACGGTGGCGGAATCGCGCTCGACCGTGCCGAACAGCACGATCTGCTCGCCGACGAAGTTCGAGGTCACCAGCACGCGGTGGCTCGAGAGCGACACGACGAGACGCTCGGCCGAGGCCGGCCGGCTGGCAGCGAGCGATGCCGCGAGCGCCAGGATCAGCAGGAGGGCGGACCGTATCGTCATCATGGCAGGTCGACCTGGCGCAGCGAGAACAAGTCGTCGGGCGTCCACACCAGGTCGGAGGCAAAGCGCATGCCGACGGCAAGCACGAGCAGCCCGAGCAGCAGCCGCAGCCGCTCGCCGCGCATGTTCTGCCCGGCGCGTGCCCCGAACTGCGCCCCGATGACGCCGCCCACCATGAGGATGAGGGCGAGCAACGCGTCGACCAGGTGATTGGTCACCGCGTGCATGACGGTGGCGGACGCCATGGTGACGAGCGTGAGCACCATCGAGGTTCCGATGACGACGCCGGTCGGAACCCGCAGCAGATAGATCAGCATCGGCACCAACAGGAAGCCGCCGCCGATGCCCATGATGGCGCCGAGAAACCCGATCACGAAGCCGATCACCCAGATCGGGATTGCCGAGATGTAGAGCCGCGACTGCTTGAACCGCACCTTGAACGGCAGCCCGTGGATCCACGTGTGGCTGCCGGGGCGGCGCAATTCGATCCGCTTGCCCTGGTGCTGGCGAACGATGGCGCGCAGGCTCTCGATCACCATCAGGGCGCCGACGATATCGAGCAGGATCACGTACGACAGTCCGACGGCGAGATCGAGCTGCCCGAGCGACCGCAGCACGGTGAACAGCCAGACTCCGGCCGCCGTCCCGATGATGCCGCCCGCCAGCAGCATCATGGCGAGCGCGAGGTCGAGGGCGCGGCGGCGCCAATACGTGATCGCGCCCGAGAACGAGGAGGCGGCAATGTGGCTCGAGACCGTGGCCACCGCCACGGCCGGCGCGATGCCAACGAAGATCAGGAGCGGCGTCATGAGAAATCCGCCGCCGATCCCGAACATGCCGGAGATGAACCCGACCGCGAGTCCCATCGCGAAGATCAGGAAGATGTTGACCGGGAGATCCGCGATCGGAAGGTAGATTTGCACGGTCGCTGCCCGAGAATTCCGAACGTCGGCGCACCGCCTGTCGGGCGGTTCGATCGTGAATTGCAGCCGGACCTTGCTATGGCAAGTAAATTCGGTCGAGCCGCAATCGGTCGCATCAACCGGATTTTATCCTTGCGATGCGGGGGCGGTCGATGCGGCCGTCTTACAACGACGAGGTTTTCTGCGCCGCCTGGATCCGGGTGCGCGCGGGCTTCACGGGCGCCGTTCCGACCGACGAGCGGTCCCATCCGCCGGGCGGCGTCGGGACCGTTACGGCCTCGGGCGGCTGCGGCTTGGGCCGCCAGCTCTGGGCCGCCGCGCGCGCCGCGGCAAGCGATGACGGATTGAGGCGGGCCGCGACCTCGTCGCGCTTGCGGGCGGCGTCGCCGTCCCCGTGATTGGCGGCGAGGGTGAACCATTTGAAGGATTCGGCGAGGTTGCGCTCGACCCCGATGCCGCGCGCATAGAGCACGCCGAGATTGTACTGGCTGTCGGACACATCGCGGTCCGCCGCCTCGCGGAACCACTGGACGGCGGTCTGATAGTCCGGCTTGCCGTCGATGCCTTCGGCATAGAGGACGGCGAGATTGTGCATCGCCTTGGCGTTGCCCTTGTCGGCGGCCGCGAGATAGAGGCGGCGGGCCTCCTGCAGGTCTTTCTTTACGCCCTGGCCTTTCTCATAGAGGCTGCCGAGCCGGAATTGCGCCGGAGCGAGGCCCTGACCGGCAGCCCGCTCGAACCAGCGCGCGGCCTCCTCGAGATTCGCCGCAACCGTGCGGCCCTCCGCATAGCGCGTGGCGAGTTCGTAGGCTGCCGCGGGATCGCCGGCAGCGGCAGCAGCCGCCAAGGGCCCGCCGATTGCCGGGTCGATTTTCATCGGCACGCTGCCGCGCGATTCCGAGCCGCCCGACGGGCTGAGCGGAATGGACCCGGTGATCTCGTTGGACCGCGCGCCCGGCGTCC
>CAYVBN010000160.1:0-15099 GCA_964449645.1 uncultured Hyphomicrobiales bacterium | reverse complement strand
AACATGTTGTCGGTATCGGTGAGCGCCAGCGCCGGCTGGCGGTCGCTCTTCGCCAGCTCCGCGAGCTTGGCGATCGTCAGCGCGCCTTCGAGCAGCGAGTAGGACGAATGCACGTGCAGGTGGACGAAGCCGATATTCGCGCCCTGCGCGCCATCCTTCGTCGCACCGTCATTGCGCTTCGCAGCCATGTCGCGGCGATTTTCCTCGTGCGTCGTTCAAACGACGGAAGCCGGGATTCGACACCATTCGATCCGATTCGCGCGGGCAGCGCATCGTGAACACCCATGCAGATTCGGACCGCGGCGATCCTGCGGAGCGGGGCCAGCCCTGTCCACCCCGCAGACACTTGCGCGCATCGCAACGCACAGCTTCTCGACGCCCGGTGGACAACCACGCAAGCCCCGCAGAACGCATCACGCAACGCACGCCGAGACTTCACACGCATACGGCCACCATCCCGGCCTCACCTGCCCGACCAAATCACCCGGCGCAGCCGGTCCCAGAACCTTTCGAGGCGTGACGCCCTTTGCGCGCTCGGGAGACCGGCGTTGTCGTCCGACGTCCCCTCCGGCTCCGGCTCACTCAGCAGGCCGCCAATGTTGTCGTCGGGATAAATGACCATTTCGGACTGCGGGTCGTAGACGGCGAGTTCATGCTTTTTCGCGAGCCTCAAAACAAGATCGAGGACGTAATCGGCTTTCGACCAGACACAGGACATGGCCACATGGCCCGGAGAACGATCGTGCGCGACGCTCCAGGGACAGAAATCGTGATCGTCGATTCTCTCCTCCGGGATATCGTCGAGCTCCGGGTGCAACGCCGTGAGCTCGGCATAGAACGCATCGACACGCGGGCTCGGCGTGACGCCCGACGTGTCCTCGTCGCACAGCGCCACATAAAGCTCGGCCGCCTCCTCGTCAGTCAGTTCTCTCTCCGTGTGCCATACGGCGACGTCCCAGCTCACAGATCGCTCCCCCAATCGCCCGCGCGGTCATCGTCGCGAAGGCGGTTCCGTCAGTTTTTCCCACCCGGAAGTCCTGTCGCGCAATCTGGCGACGGCCTCCAGCTCTCCGGACCCGGTTCTGCCGCCTAGGATTGTACCGGTGCGGCCAGGCTGCGTCAGATCCCAGGCGGCGTCTCCCAGGCGGCGTTGGCTCACAGCGCCGAGAGGACCTGGGCCCAGACGGCAATCATGCCAAGGAACAGGCTGACGGAGGCGAGCGCGGCGGCTTCTTCGATGAACGAACGCAACATGTGTTTCTCCACCCGAAAAGAACGGAAAGAGAACATAGTTCATCGTTTGTTCCAGAGTCAAGCGTCCGAGAGTCAAACGTTCCGGAATCAAGCGCCTTCCCACGCTAATCAGCTCCGCGCCGTCGCCGTCCAGAGAGGATCCTGGCCCCGATTCGCGCGGCCGCACTCCCCCCCGCCGGGCTGATAGAAACGGCCGCAGGCCGGACCGGGCGCGTCTCAAGCCCTCGCGCGCCGCCCGGCCCGGTATCTTGGAACCGGAAACGCGCGTCTTCGGCGGCCGGCGGAGGTAAAAGCCTGATTTCGCCCCCCTTATGCCCCAGGTCTGCCACGCGAAGCACCCATCCTCCGCACCGGTGGACGAAGCGGCGCACTTCGACGGAGGGGGTCATGCAGCAGGTCGAGCCCGCAGGACAGTATGAGCGGCAGGAGCCAGTTCCTCCGAGCGCCGACCCTAGCGACAGCGAGATCGCCAATCTGCGCGAGGAGAACCGGCAGCTTCGGGAGCTGGTCATCCGCCTCTCGAACATCGCCATCCGCAATGCCATCGAGCGGAAGTAAGGCCGAGGCGCGCGGCCGCAATCGTTGCCCGGTGGCCGCCTCCCCTCGCCTTCACGCCCTACGATCTCGAGCGGCCACCGGCTGGAAGGCGGAAGTTTGAGATCGCGATGACGCTACGTAAACGATTGTCGCGTTACGCTACCTGGCATGAAGATCGCCATCTGGCTTGGTATCGCTGTCGCGGCGTACTACGTCGATGCAACGTTCTTCGGCGGGATCTACAGTCAAGCCGTCGAAGTCGTGTTGCGAGCGATCGCGCAGAGCATCCTGCAGTTCGCAGGCTGACGCGCCGACGCACACGAGCGGCCTCTGTTGCCGCCGTTGCAAACGCCGCCCTTGGTTTGCGGCGAATCCGCTGCGCGGATCGCCGGGAGCGACTGTTGCTCCGTGGGCACGCCGGCAAGCGGCACCAGCACTTCTCAAGAGGTTGGAAAAACCGGCCTCGTCGTCCGTGGCGGATTACGCAACAGCGCGACTCAGATAAAATGATTTGCGTCTGTGGACATATGCTTCCTCCCTCATCCTGGCCCCGCGCAGTGCGGGGCCTTTTTTGCGCGTTCGCACACGCCGACCGGGAGCACGCGCGGCAGCGGATTGTTACTTTCAGGCAACACTCGGGACGCCAGTCGCGCCAATCCCCCATTGTCTGGGGGCCCTCCACTTACAGCCGAGACCGACTCGGCTAGGTTCCCGCCGTCTCTAAACACGTTTCCTCCCAGACTTGCCCCGCCCAGGTGCGGGGCTCTTCTTTTCGGCCGCTGCCGTCGCGTCTGTGAGCGGCCGTTCGGACCCGCAGCCCCGGTGAGCGAGTTCTGGGATAGAGTATCCGGCGCCGGGCTTCGATGCGGCCGCAGGTTCGGCTGATACGCATTCGCCCCGCCCGGTCCGGATCGAGCTGTGATTGTCAGAGGGAGGAAGCCATGAAACGCATTGCCACGGCGATCGGCCTTTTCGCCCTTTTGCCGGCGGCCTGGCTGTGGAGCACCGAGCCCGCCGCCGCCATCAGCGCGGAGCTCGCCAAGAAATGCCGCGCCCAGGCGCTGGAAAAATATCCCTACTACCCGCCCGGAACCGGCACCCCGAACGTGAAAGCGCAGCGCGATTACTTCCAAAAGTGCGTCGACAACAACGGCAAGGTCGAGGATCAGCAAGGGGACAACAAGAGTTCCGCGCCGCAGCACTGAGGCAGGAAACACAGGGTCCGCGCGCGGGCCGCGGCTTGGTCCACGTCTCTGGGTTCTACAAACGGCAAAGTGCCGCAACGGCCGCGGGAACGAACCGCCCAAACACGCGTTGATGTTCGCTATCGCAGCAACCCGGAGGGAGGGTGTTGCCCGATTCGGCCTATTTTCGCCGGCAGGCGGATATCTGCGCGGGACTGGCGCTTGCGTGCCAGGACGACAAGTCCGCCTTGCGGTTGATCGCCATGGCGCAGCAGTTTCTCATGCGCGCCGCCGAGACGACGTCGACGGAATCGGATGGTCCCGTGCTATCCGACAATCATTCGCTGCAAACCGCAGCGGCCGGCGACAGCGATTCCGGTTCCTGATCGAGCGCAATAGCAAAACCTCTGCGCGCAGCCATTCCGCATCCATTCCGGCCATCCACAGCATTCGCGGCGCTGACGAGCGCACCGCCATACCGTGTGGCCCAATTCGGCCACGGTGACGCTTCATCGTACCTCTACCGATTCGCGCATGGACGATTCGATGTCCGGGCGCGGAACCCGCGGCGGCCAAACGCGTTGCCGTGGACGTGAAAAGCGAACCTAGTCGGAGGCGCAGCGCATGTGGGTAGCACTCTTTGCCATCACACTCGCCGCAGCGCTCGGCCTCAGCGCCGCAGCAGTCGCGCTTCAAGACCGACCGAGCGACTACACGGGCTTCGGCCCGTAGGGTCGTCTTTCCCCTCCCGCAGGATGTGACGCGGCGTCCCGACGCCGCAGAACGGAACGCGCGTGTTAACATCGCGTTCACGTCCGTAGTCGGCGCGAATCCTTCAACAAGACGCCGGCCCGATCGGGAGCGAAACATGCGGTCTCTGGTCCTCGGTGTCCTCGCGCTCTCGGCGCTCGTCTTCACGGCAGCGCCGAGCGCGGCCCAGTACACGCTGCGTTATCCCTGGTGCGCTTATTACGGCGGGCCCGGGACCAGCACGTACAACTGCGGCTTCAGCACGTTTCAGCAATGCCTCGCCACCATCAGCGGAATCGGCGGCTATTGCGATCGCAACCCGTATTATCGCGGACGTCCCGAACCACCGCGCCGTCGCCGGCACTAGCCGCATGATCCGGCGGGCGGGAGCAGTCCGCCGAAGAGATCACGCGCCAGCGCATTACCTTTTGAGCGCGATCGCGCAAAACCGGCATCCATTTTTTCGGATTGGCGCGCCTTGAGTCCCGGCCAGGCCCCGGCTCCAATGTTCCGGCCAGATACGCGCATTCCCGTTTATCTTCTGTTTATCTGTTGATTATCTGTTCGCTCCGCCGAACTGACGCGCGGCGTGGGCGCGATCTGTCGCTGATCCCGAAAATGTGACTCGTCTTGCCGCGTCCTTAATGCGTTGCGGCCGAGAATTTACGTGCGCGCAGTAGCTTGACCGCCAGCCGACGTGAATAAGGGGAAACTCGTTATCTGATCGACCGAAAAAGCGCGTCGTCAGATGACGTCTGTCAACCCGCGGGCGACGCCGACCACGCCAGGAGATCCTTGATGCGCACGGCTCTTTCTTTACTCGTGCTTTTGACTGCCGCTCTGCTCACGTCCGCGTTTGCGCCTTCGTCCGCCAAGGCCGACGACGCGGTCTATCCGTGGTGCGCCTACTACGGCGGCGACGAAGGCACCGCAACTTGCGGTTTCGTCTCGCTTCAGCAGTGCATGGAGACGATCAGCGGAAACGGCGGCTACTGCGATCGCAGTCCCGAGGCTCCCGTCGCTTCCGCCGCGTCTGAACGACGCCTCGTGCGCGTACGCTGACGGCCGACGACTCCGAGCCCTCGCGCGGTGCAGCATGATTGCCGTTGCGAACCGTTCGAGGGCTCGCAAAATCTTCCCCCTCGGAGCGAATAATCGGTTGCCTTCAGGGTTATTTGACGAGATGGAGGGAGCCGGATCCGGCATTCGCCGAGGCTCCACCCGAAAAGGAGGCATCCATGCGCGCCGCCCTGTTCTTCTCCGCGATCGGTGCAGTCGTGGCCGCGTCCGCGTTCGTTCCGCAGAGCGCCAGGGCCGAGGTGGTCTATCCGTGGTGCGCCTATTACGGCGGCAACGGCGACGGCGCCACGAACTGCTACTTCGCGACCTATCAGCAATGCATGGAGGCGCTCAGCGGAAACGGTGGCTACTGCGACCGTAATCCGGACTCTCTGGTGCTTCCACCGGGGCCGTCGCGCCGCGTCTACCGAGGCCGTTAGCTTCGAGCCGTGGTCCCGAACGCGCGCAGACAGGCGCGCAGGATTTGCGCTCCACGCGGGGCCGCCCATTCCACAGCGCCAGTGGCGGGATGTGATCGGCCCCGGATAACGGCGCGTCAGCGGACGTTCGCACTCAGGAACGCCGCAATGGCGTCGACGACACCCGGCGCCAGCGGCGCGGACTGGGTGTAGGTTGCCAGATTGGCAGCCCGATCGTCTGATCTCACTTCCTTCAACAGATGATTCGTGTTCGGCAGCAGCCTCAATGTCGCGTTCGGCGCGGCGCGTTTCAGGCGCTCCGCATCCTGGACACCGACCTGGATATCCCGCTCCCCTTGCAAAATCAGGATCGGCTTTTCGCATTCGGCGATCATGGTCGCGGGATCGCGGCGAAAGATGTCGATCACGAAGTCCTGCACGTCTGGGGCAAATAGACTCTGCACGGCGGGGTGCATGGTCGCGACGTCGACATGCCGGCCCGCTTCGAGTTCCTCGACGGCCCACAATGCCTGGTCGAGAAAAGGAGCATTGGCGGGATTTGCCATGAGCTGATCCCGCAGCACTTGTCCGAGCGGCCGGCCGGCGGCCGCGACGAGAATCAATCCACAGATGTCGGCATCGCCTTGCGCGGCGGCCAGCGCGACCAGTCCGCCTTCGCTGTGGCCGAGAACCCAGATGCACGATGCGCGCGTGACGCTGCGAATGGCGTCGATCCACGAACGGACATCCGCCGCATAGGCTTTGATCGTGACTGCGTTCGCATCTGCGACTGCGTCCGCGCTGCCGAACATGCCGCGCTTGTCGATCCGTACCGTGGCAACTCCTTTCGCCGCCAGCCCCTCCGCGAGCAATCGATAGCTGGCCGCATGCAGACCAAGCGGCCCGTTGCCGTCGCGGTCGGTCGGACCCGAGCCCGGGACGATGAGAACGACAGGTCCGCCCGGGGGCTGGGGAACCAACAGGGTCCCACGCAGCGGACCAAGCGGACCGGGCGCCTCGATGGACGTTTCGATCAGGTCGCGCAAGAACTGTCTCCCGTACGAAGACGCCAACGCAATGCTCGGTCACGGGGCATGAGGCCGCCGCAGCGCGGTGGCAGATACCCGTTTCGCGGTGCTATTGGAAACGACATTGGCCGACCCGCTCGACAGCATGACGCATCTCGCAAGCCGGATCATAGATCATTACGAACGACACGCGGCCGAATGGGATCGGGACCGCCAGAGCGGTCCGTGGAACGACAAGCTCTGGCATGTGCGTTTTGCCGAGAGGCTCGCGCCGGGCGCACGCATTCTCGACCTCGGCTGCGGTTCCGGACGGCCGGTCGCGCAGTACATGGCGGGGCGAGGACTGCACGTCACAGGCGTCGATTCATCTGCGACGATGATCTCGCTCTGCCGCAGCCGCCTGCCCGGCCACGAATGGATCGTGGCCGACATGCGGACGTTGTCGTTAGGCCGCCGCTTCGACGGCGTCCTCGGCTGGGACAGTTTCTTTCACCTCGCGCCCGACGACCAACGGCGGATGTTCGACGTGTTCGCCGCCCACGCGTCTACGGAGGCGCTGCTGATGTTCAATGCAGGGCCCGCTCATGGCGAGGCGATCGGCGCCTATCGCGGAGATCCCTTGTACCACGCGAGCCTCGATCCTGCGGAATACCAGACCCTGATCACGCAGATCGGCTTCGAGATCGTCGCGCACGTTGTCGAAGACGCGCACGCCGGCGGACGCACCGCCTGGCTCTGCCGACGCCGATGATCGTCACCCGCCTGGGAGCGGCCGGCATCCGATGCTCCCCGGTTCCGCCGCGCTGCGAAACACAATATCCTCGTTCTCGACAATCGATTGCGGTCCGCACCTCGGACTCACGGAAACCCGGGAGATCAGCATGGCGACAAGTGTCAAAGAGATGATGGCCGAGGCGAACGCCGCGGTGCCGCGGGTTTCCGCAGCGGAGGCGCGCGACATGATGGCCAAGGGTGACGTGCTGGTGGTCGATGTGCGCGACGCGCCGGAAGTTGAGAAAAGCGGCAAGGTCGCCGGCGCCGTGCACGTCTCGCGCGGAATGCTGGAATTCCGTGCCGATCCCGAGTCGCCCTACCACGACAAGAATTTCAGCAAGGACAAGGCAGTCATTCTCTATTGCGCCTCCGGCGGGCGTTCGGCGTTGGCCGGCAAGGTGCTCAAGGACATGGGATACGAGCGCGTCTACAATCTCGGCGCATTCAAGGACTGGGCCGAGTCCGGCGGCGCCATCGACAAGCCGAAGTAACGGCCGGCCTCTGCGCGTGGCAAATGGCCCCTGAGGAGCCAGGTACCAGAATGCCTGCAGCGAAACTGAGGGTGATCGCCGCTTTCCTGGTCGCGCCGCTGGCTCCGGTTCTGCTGGTCTGCCTTTTCGCGCCGGTCGAATTCGTGCTGCTCGCCGGAGTGGTCATGGCCTACGGGACGACGGTATTCATCGGCGTCCCGCTGTATTTTGCCGTCCGTCATTTCCGCACGCTGACGCCGGATCTCTGCGCCGTGAGCGGCGGCGTGGCCGGGATGATCTTCATCTTGCTTCTGACAGCTCCGATGATTTTTCGCTCGCCCTCCTTTCTGCTGGCTGGCCTTCTGCTGGGTGGGTTGCTCGTGTTCGGCTTCCTTGGCTCGGTGGCCGGAGTGGCTTTCTGGAAGGTCGTGAGCCTGGGCCGTACCGCAAACGAAGACACCGGCGAAGGGCCCTTGCCCGCGCAGTCGGCTCGCTGAATTGGCGCCCAATCTCGGCCGCCCATCCGTGGTACCGGCTGAGCCTGCCCGGACCGGCTGTCGGGGGTGGGTCTCGCCTATTTCCTGGCGGCACGTCTGAGCCTCGCGCGGCTGACACAACCCGACGGGGTGGCCATGTTCTGGCCCGCCGGCGGCCGCTCCGCCGCAACCCGGCTATGGCATGAGTCTCATCCGCGATCTCATCCGGCACGAAATCGGCGGCAAGTGAACCTCGTGTTCGCGCCCGACGGCCTGCGCTACGATAACGAGATCCCCGTAGAGCGGACGCCCACCTCGGTTGCCCGCAAGGCGCTCAGCCCATGATCCGGCCAAGTGTAAATGGGCCGCCGAGCAGACCCTTCGCTCTAACGCGCGGCTTTCCGCGCCACGAGGGGCCGCAGCACGGCGAGAAGCTGCGCCTCGCTCACCGGCTTCTGCAGGACCGCCTCGGCCTTCACCGCCGGCACCGGAAGAACCTCGTAGCCCGAGACAACGATCACCCCGACGCCTTGATCGTTCAGCCGGTCGATGAGGCCGCTGGCCGATTCCCCCTCGCGCAGCCGGAAATCGATGATCGCCACGTCGGGACTGTGCGCCGCCAGCAGGCGTTCGGCTTCGGCCGTGCTGGCGGCCGGTCCGTCGACGGTCGCCCCAAGGACTGCGAGAAGCGACTTCATCGCCCGGCCGACGTGCCAGGAATCCTCGACCAGAAGGACGCGCAGGCCCTTCAGGTCGTCTGACGATCCCCCCGGCAAGGGTTGCTCGGTAGTCGACGGAACCATCGGAGATTCGGGGCAACAGCCCGCCCCCTTCGGCGCAGGATACCGCATTTCGGGCAGCAGCGGCCAGCGGGGGTGGGGACGCCCCGAACCGGAGCACGCTCATTGGACCAGGGTCCAACTCGATTTCACCGCCCTGCGGATGCACGTTGAAACGGTCGGCTGCGGCAGGTCCATGCCGCAGATCGGCTTGCGGCCGGATGCGGGAGGCGCGAATGGGCGGCGATCTTGCGCCTGAAGCCATGAACCGAACCGATCACTCGTCGCACACGCGCGATCAACAGCCTGACCGGTCGAGCGCGTGGGAAGGCGGAGATCCCGATTTCGTCCTCATCGAGGACATTCGTCCGCCCCGGCGGGTCGAGATGGCGCGCGAGCGGATGTTGATGTCGCGCCTGTATCTCGGCCTGATCCGCAGCCTGAATGACGACTACGGCGCCCAATTCGTCACCCATAGCGACAGCTCCACGCTTCGCACCATCGGCATCTACGTGTTTCTGCGCACGGTCACGTGCTCCCCGGTGCCGGCGGGCCGCATTGCTCACGCGCTGAAATTGCCGCGCGTCACGGTGCTCCGGCGCCTCCAGGAGTTGATGAAACACGGCTACGTGGAGCGCGTCGGCAACGCTTATCGGATGACGGACAAGATGAACATTCCCGATCTGGAGCGCAAACTCGACCGGCGAATAGAGATGATCATCGAAACCGCGAGAAAATTGTCCGAGGTACGGTCGTCGCTTGACGCGCACTTGAGCGAGCAGCCGGCGACTTGAGGGTTCCCGAGTCTGCAACGCGATGCTTTGCACGTGCTGTGCCCGGAACACGGGTTCAGGTTTGGGGATTGCTTTGTTCCAGGCGCACCGCAGCGCCGTCAGCGTCTCTCACCCCAGCTCCACCACCCGCCCCTCGCGCAACGTGACGCGCCGGTCCATGCGGGCGGCGATCTCCATGTTGTGGGTGGCGATGATGGCGGCGAGGCCGGTGGCGCGCACGAGCTGATTGAGCGCCGAGAACACGTGCTCGGACGTGCGCGGGTCGAGGTTGCCGGTCGGCTCGTCGGCAAGCAGCACGCGCGGTGCATTGGCCACCGCGCGCGCGATGGCGACGCGCTGCTGCTCGCCGCCGGAGAGCTCCGCGGGACGGTGCGCCAAGCGCGGCTTGAGCCCCAGATAGGTGAGAAGCTCGCCCGCACGTTGGCGCGCCACCTTCTTCGGCAGTCCGCAGATCATCTGCGGCAGCATGACATTCTCGAGCGCGGTGAACTCGGGCAACAGATGATGGAACTGGTAGATAAAACCGATTTCGGTGCGGCGAACGCGCGTGCGCTCGAGGTCCGACATGCCGGAGGTCGGCACCTCGCCGAGATAGACTTCGCCGGCGTCCGGATGCTCGAGCAGGCCGGCGATATGCAGCAGGGTCGACTTGCCCGCCCCCGATGGCGCGATCAGCGCAACCAGTTGCCCGGCCCAGATGGCGAGTTCCGCCCCGCTCAGGATTTCCAGCGTGTTTTCGCCCTGGCGATAGCGCCGCTCGACCGCGTGCAGGAACAGGACCGGGTTGTCGTTGGCGGCCATCGGGCGGTCACTCGTAGCGCAGCGCTTCGGTCGGATCGAGACGCGCGGCACGCCAGGACGGATAGAGCGTGGCGATGAACGACAGGACCAGCGCCATGAGGACGACGGCGGTCGTCTCGCCGACGTCCATGTCGGCCGGCAGCTTGGAGAGGAAATAAAGCTCGGGCGAGAACAGCTCCGTGCTGGTCAGCCACGACAGGAACTGGCGGATCGACTCGATGTTCAGGCACACGATCGTCCCGGCGATGAAGCCGGTCAGCGTCCCCACCACGCCGATCGATGCTCCCGTTATGAGAAAGACGCGCATGATCGCGCCCTGCGTCGCTCCCATGGTGCGCAGGATGGCGATGTCGGATCCTTTGTCCTTCACCAGCATGATCAGTCCGGAGACGATGTTAAGCGCGGCGACCAGCACGATCAGCGTGAGGATGAGGAACATCACGTTGCGCTCGACCTGCAACGCGTTGAAGAACGTCGCGTTGCGCTGGCGCCAGTCGACCATGAAGATCGGCCGTCCGGCCGCATCGGCAATGAGCTTGCGAAACGCATCGACGTGATCGGGATCGTTCGTATAGACCTCGATGGCGGTGACGTCGGTCGCGCGGTTGAAATAGGCCTGCGCCTCGGTGAGCGGCATGAACACGATCGAGGAATCGTATTCCGACATGCCGATCTCGAACACCGCGGCGATCTTGTAGGGCTTGATGCGCGGCGTGATCCCCATCGGGGTGACGGCCCCGCGTGGCGAGACGAGCGTCAGGCTGTCGCCCGCGCGCACCGAAAGCTGCTCGGCGAGACGGCGACCGATGGCCACCCCCTGCCCTTGGTCGAAGCCCTCGAGCGTGCCTTGCTTGATGTTGTCGGCGACCGAGCCGAGCTTCGCCAGGTCCTTGCTGCGGATTCCGCGCACCAGCACGCCGCTGGCATTGAACGGCGAGGAGGCGAGCGCCTGACCTTCGACGATCGGCGCCGCGAGGCGCACGCCCGCGACGCCTGAAATCCGGTCGGCCACCTGCGCCCAGTCGGTGAGCGGCGACTCGATCGGCTGCACCAGCAGATGGCCGTTGAGGCCGAGGATCTTGGTGAGGAGCTCCTTGCGAAAGCCGTTCATCACCGCCATCACGATGATGAGGGTCGCGACGCCGAGCATGATGCCGAGGAAGGAGAAGCCGGCGATGACCGAGATGAATCCCTCCTTGCGCCGCGCCCGCAGGTAGCGCAGCGACAACATCCATTCGAAGGGGGCGAATGGCCGGGTTGCGGGCGTATCGGTCATCTCACGTATCCCCGCCCCGATTGCATCCGATTCTGACCGTTTCGCGCCACCGGCAAAGGGTCCGTGGCTGAAATGACGCACAGGTTATCGCCCAAGCCGCGCGACCACGTCGGCGGGGCTCAGCAGCTCGCGGCTGCCGTCGGCCCGGCGCTTGAGCTCCACCTGGCCGGAGGCGAGGCCCTTGGGGCCGATCAGCACCTGCCAAGGAATGCCGATCAGGTCGGCGGTGGCGAACTTCGAGCCGGGGCGCTCGTCGAGATCGTGATAGAGCACGTCGAGGCCCCGCGCGGTGAGCTCGGCATAGAGCTTCTCCGATGCCGCGTCGGTGCCGCCGTCGCCCTGCTTGAGGTTGAGCAGGATCACGTCGAACGGAGCGACCGATTCCGGCCACTTGATACCGGCGTCGTCGTGGAACGCCTCGATGATGGCCGCGACGAGCCGGCTCGGCCCGATCCCGTACGATCCCATGTGGACGGGCCGCTCGGTCCCGTCGGGGCCGGCAACGACCGCCTTCATGGGCTCCGAATACTTCGTCCCGAAATAGAAGATGTGGCCGACCTCGATGCCGCGCGCGGAGACGCGCGCCTCGTCCGGCAGCGCCGCGAACGCCTCCGGGTCGTGCTTCTCGGAGGTCGCGGCGTAGAGCGAGGTCCATTTGTCGACGGTCGACTGGATCAGCGCCGTGTCGTCGAACGCGACGTCCGCGCCCGGCACCTGGAAGTCGAGATATTCGCGGTGGCAGAAGACCTCGCTCTCGCCGGTTGAGGCCAGGATGATGAACTCGTGCGAGAGGTTGCCGCCGATCGGGCCCGTGTCCGCCACCATCGGGATCGCTTTCAGCCCCATGCGGGCGAAGGTGCGCAGATACGCGACGAACATCTTGTTATAGGCGTGCCGCGCGCCCGCATGGTCGAGATCGAACGAGTAGGCGTCTTTCATCAGGAACTCGCGCGAGCGCATGGTGCCGAAGCGCGGCCGCACCTCGTCGCGGAATTTCCACTGGATGTGGTAAAGGTTGAGCGGCAGGTCCTTGTAGGAGCGCACGTAGGCGCGGAAGATCTCGGTGATCATCTCCTCGTTGGTCGGACCGTAGAGCATGTCGCGCTCGTGCCGGTCCTTGATGCGCAGCATCTCCTTGCCGTAATCCTCGTAGCGTCCGCTTTCGCGCCAGAGATCGGCCGACTGGATCGTCGGCATCAGCATCTCGATCGCGCCGGCGCGGTCCTGCTCCTCGCGCACAATGCGGCATACTTTCTGCAGGACACGCAGCCCGAGCGGCAGGAACGCGTAGATGCCCGCCGCCTCCTGGCGCAGCATGCCGGCGCGCAGCATCAGCCTGTGGGAAACGATCTCCGCTTCCTTCGGCGTCTCGCGCAAAATGGGGAGAAAGTAGCGGGACAGACGCATGGGCTTCGCCGACGCGATTCGAGGGGAAAATGGCCCCCGAGTGAAAGCGGATCACCGATGAAAAGACAAGACCTGCAAGAAATTATCGCGGAATTTGCAGGTGGAATCGCCGCTTTTTGCCGGGGTTCGGGGCTCCGGGAAATCGAGGTGAAAAACTTTTCGGCAGCGCACGACCGGATTGGTGACAAGCCTTTCGACTTCCGCTAGTCCTATATAGTCCGCGTGAATGGTGCCGTATTGGGGGACGGTTCACCTGCGTGCGGTCCAAGTCTTGGGAGGAAGGAACCCGCGGGCGCGCTCAGCCGCTGCCGCCTCAGCGAAGAAGACGAAAGCGCTGAGGATGAAGGGAAATTCTGAGCAGGGCCTTGGACCCTGCTCATTTTTTTGGCCGCCGTCCTAGAGCTCCGGACGGCCCTGCCTCATCGGACGTTCAGCGCAGAAGTCCCCAGAGGGTCGCAAGGTCATCGAGCGTGATCATGTGGCTCACATAGGCCCCGTAGAACAGCCCGAATACCACCGCCGAGACGATCGTGGTCCAGAGCAGCTTGGCCCGCAACGCCGGGATTGCCGGCGCACCCGGGTCGGTCCCCGGCGGCACTTCTCCAGCTTCAGCCTGCGAGCGCACGCCCCAGGGCAGGATGGCGAACAGCACGATCCACCAGACGATGAAGTAGATGGCTCCAATTGTCGTCCAGCGCATGACTGCCTCACGCCTGTTCCAGTTCGATCAAGGTTCCAGAGAAGTCCTTGGGATGGAGGAAGAGCACGGGCTTTCCGTGCGCACCGATCTTGGGCTCGCCGTCGCCCAGCACGCGCGCGCCTTCCGCCTTCAGCCTGTCGCGCGCCGCCGCGATGTCCGGCACTTCATAGCACACGTGATGAATGCCGCCGTCGGGAGTGCGCGCGAGGAACTTGGCGATCGGAGAGCTTTCGCCAAGAGGGGCAAGCAGTTCGATCTTGGTATTGGGCAGTTCGACGAACACCGTCGTCACGGCGTGTTCCGGCTGGTCCACCGCGGCCGACACCTTCGCGCCCAGGACATCACGATAGAGCCGCGTCGCCTGGGCAAGGTCGCGCACCGCAATCGCCACGTGGTTCAAGCGTCCGATCATCAGAAAGACCGTTCCGAGCCGACCCGTTCGCACTTGAGCACAATCTTATCCCGAAACGACGTCCCTGTTTCGGGATGATCTCTTTGATCCGAGCAGGATCCTTAGTCGAAAACCGCGGACACCATGCTCATACTGCGAGCACGTGGACGACGCACAGGGGCTTCTTGCCCCAGTGCGCCCCGAGAGCGCCCCGCACCGCACGACGGACTGCTTCGGCCACGGAATCCGGATCGCGCCGCCTCGCCCGCGGCAATTGCTCCACCGTCTCGACCACCGCGTCGTACGCGATGCGCTCGAGCGCGTCGCCGGCCGCGTTCTTTTCCGGTACCCCGACACAGTCGAGTTCCGGATCGCCGACGAGGTTCCCGCGCTCGTCGAGCGCCAGGGCCACGGTGACGATTCCGACGAAGCCGAGCCGCCGCCGGTCGGCAACCGTGCGCGCCTCCGCCTCGATGAGCAGCCGTCCGTCCTTGTAATAGCGGCCGACCGGCACCTCGTCGACGATCTCCGCCGGCCCGGGCGCGAGCCGGATGAGGTCGCCGTTCTGGCACACGATCGCCTGTCCGACGCCCAGCTTCCGCGCCAGCGCGGCGTGCTCGGTGAGATGCAGCGCCTCACCGTGGACCGGAACGGCGATCCGCGGCCGCACCCAGCCGAAGAGCTGTTCGAGCTCGCCGCGCCGCGGATGTCCCGACACGTGCACCAGATGCGTGCGGTCGGTGATGACGTCGATGCCTTGGCGAACCAGTCCGTTGATGATGCGGCCCACGGCCTTCTCGTTGCCCGGGATGGTGCGGGAGGAGAAGATCACCTGATCGCCGCGCGACAGCGTGACTTCGGGATGCTGGTCTTCGGCGATGCGGGCCAGCGCCGCGCGCGGCTCGCCCTGGCTGCCGGTGCAGAGGTAGAGGATTCCCTGGGCCGGGAAATGGCCGGCCTCCTGCTCGGTGACGAAGGGCTGCAGCCCCTCCATCAGGCC
>CAYVBN010000159.1:0-5580 GCA_964449645.1 uncultured Hyphomicrobiales bacterium | reverse complement strand
ACCTTGTCGGGCGGCAGATAGCCGTAGGTGTCGACGCTGCGGAAGTCCTGCATGTCCTCCAGATAGCCGGTCTCGCGCGCGACCTGGATGATGCGCTCCATGGCGCGGCCGACCACGACGATCTCGCGCTCGCAGGCGCGCGCCGCGTCGGCCACCGAGCGGATGCGGCCGACGTTCGAAGCGAACGTCGTCACCGCGACGCGGCGCGGGGCGGCCGCGATCAGCTCCCGCAGCGTGCGGGCGACGTCGCGCTCCGACGGCGAGCGCCCGTCGCGCACCGCGTTCGTCGAATCTCCCACGAGCGCCAGGCAGCCCTCGTCGCCCAGCGCCCGCAGCTTCGCCTCGTCGGTCGGCGGTCCCAGCACGGGGGTCGGATCGAGCTTCCAATCGCCCGTGTGCAGGACGGTGCCGAGCCCGGTGCGGATGATCAGCGCATTCGATTCTGGGATGGAATGGGCGACCGACACGAGCTCGATGCTGAACGGCCCGAGCTCGAAACGGCCGTTGAGCGGGACGACGGTAACGGGAATTTCCGGCGCACCGGGCTCGCCCTGGCGCTTGGCTTCGAGCAGCGCCGCGGTGAACGGGGTCGCGTAGACCGGCACGCGCAACTGCGGCCAGAGATCGAACAGCGCGCCGAAATGGTCTTCGTGCGCATGGGTGAGCACCAGCCCGACGAGGTTCCGTCGCTCCTCGACCAGATAACGGATGTCGGGCATGACCACGTCGATGCCCGGCAGATCCTGTTCCCCGAAGGACACGCCGCAGTCGATGGCGAGCCACGTCCGGCGCCGCTCCGGGCCGAGGCCGTAGATCGACAGGTTCATGCCGATCTCCCCGACCCCGCCGAGCGGAGCAAATACCAGTTCGTCGTGTGGGCCAGCCATGGTCTAAAGCATGATCCCGAAAGGTGGATGGCGGTTTTCGGCCAAGATCATGCTCGAATTAAAGAGACGACGCAGGATGACGAGTGGAAGAAAAGTCATCCTGCTCTAGCCCAGGCTCGGCAATCGGTCCGCCGGCACTCTCGCGGGACGCTCGGCGGGCCCGAAGGCGAAGACCTCGCCCGCCGCCACGATCTCGGCGGTGCCGTCGGCAAGGCGGACGACGAGGCGGCCGAGCGGGTCGAGCGCCTCGAAGCGGCCAGCGATCTCGCGGCCGGTCAGGCGCACACGGATGTCCGCCCCTCGCCCGGCCGCGCGTCTCACCCAGTCGGTCCGGACCGACGGGAAGCCGTTGCCGCGGTCCCATTGGCTCAGCCGCTCGAGCATCGTCCGCGAGAGCGCCCGGAAGAGCCCCTCA
Source organism: uncultured Hyphomicrobiales bacterium (assembly GCA_964449645.1). Classification (GTDB taxonomy): domain Bacteria; phylum Pseudomonadota; class Alphaproteobacteria; order Rhizobiales; family Xanthobacteraceae; genus CAYVBN01. The sequence goes on along the minus strand of CAYVBN010000159.1, from coordinate 4,278 downwards.
GGCGAGACGAGTGCCCCGGCGGCGGCGAGGTCGGTCGCCGCATAATCGGTCTCCTCGGGGTGCCGCGCGCAGTTGATGCCAATGCCGACCGCCGCCGTGACCGGGTCCGTGCCCTCCCCTTCGACCAGGATGCCGGCGATCTTGGCTGCCCCGCACAGGACGTCGTTCGGCCATTTGAGGCTCAGCGCCGGGCCGAGCGACGGCGCGCAGGCGACGAGGCTGTCATGGACCGCCAGCGCCGCCACGAAGGACAGTTCGGGTGCGCGGTCGGCCGGCGAGGGATCGGTCAGGAGCAGCGTCGCGTAGAGGTTTCCCGGCTCGGACACCCAGGTCCGTCCGCGCCGGCCGCGCCCCGCCGTCTGCGCGCGCGCGGTGATCCAGAGCGGGCCGCGCTCACCGGCGCGCGCGCGCTCGAGCGCCTCGGCATTGGTCGAGCCCACGCGGTCGCAAGCGATCAGACCCACGCCCGCGACGGCCGCCACCGGATCGAGATCCATCGGTCAGAACAGCGACTTCGCCGCCGCCGCCGCCGCGTCGACCAGCGGTCCGGGATAGATGAAGAACAGGATCACGAACAGCCCGGCGAGGCCCAGCACCGCCTTGAGCTCGCCGCGCATCGGCACGAAGGACGGCGCCGGCTCGTCGAAGTACATGATCTTCACGATCGCCAGATAATAATACGCCCCCACCACCGTGGTCAGCACGCCGATGACCGCGAGCGCATAGAGCCCCGCCTTGATGGCGGCGAGGAAGACATAGAACTTGGCGAAGAAGCCCGCGAGCGGGGGAATGCCGGCGAGCGAGAACAACAGCATGGCGAAGAAGAACGCCATGGCCGGATTGGTGCGAGCGAGCCCGGCGAGATCGGAAATCTTCTCCACGGCCCCTTCCGGACGCCGCATCGCCAGGATGCACGCGAAGGTGCCGAGCGTCATGGCGAGATAGATCGACATGTAGATGAGGACGCCCTGCACGCCCTCCGAGGTTCCGGCGGCGAGCCCGATCAGCGCGAAACCCATGTGGCCGATCGACGAATAGGCCATCAGCCGCTTGATGTTGGTCTGGCCGATCGCCGCAAACGACCCGAGCGCCATCGAGGCGATGGCGACGAAAACGAGGATCTGCTGCCACTGCACGACGATGCCCGGAAAGGCGTCGATCGCCGCGCGGACGAAGATGGCGATGGCCGCCACCTTGGGAGCCGCGGCGAAGAAGGTCGTGACCGGCGTCGGCGCGCCCTCGTAGACGTCAGGCGTCCACATGTGGAACGGAACCGCCGAGACCTTGAAGCAGAGCCCGGCGAACAGAAAGACGAGCCCGAAGGTGAGCCCGATGCCGCCCTCGGCGGTCGCCTTGGCGATGTCGGCGAACGCCACCGAGCCCGTGGTGCCGTAGATCAGCGACGCCCCGTAGAGCAGCATGCCGGACGAGAGCGCCCCGAGGACAAAATACTTGAGGCCTGCTTCGGTCGAGCGAACGTTGTCGCGGTCGAATGCGGCGACGACGTAGAGGGAAAGGCTCATCAGCTCGAAGCCGAGATAGAGCGCGATCAGGTCGGCGGCCGAGATCAGCATGAGCATGCCGGTCGTCGACAGCAGGATCAGCACCGCATATTCGAACCGCCGCTTGTGCGGCGTGCTGAGGAATTCGAGCGACATGACGATCGTCGCCGCCGCCCCGATGAGCGTCAGAATCTTGAAGAAGCGCCCGAACCCGTCGACCACGAAACTGCCGCCGAACGCGGCGACCCGGTCCGCCGGCATCATGGCGACGAGCGCCGCCGCGAACGCCAGCAACGCGATCGCCAGGCCGTTGACCGTATCGGTCGTGCGGTCGCCCCCGAACGCGCCGATCATCAAGAGCACCATGGCCCCGCACGCGAGCGCGATCTCGGGCAAAGCGAAATAGAGAGTCGGGAACTGAAGCGCGTCGTTCATCCGAGATCCGGGGTCATTTCACGAGAGCGGCGGATTTCGCCACGCCGAGCGCGTGGTGGTAGTTTTCCAGCAAGGCCGAAACCGAGGCGGCGGACACGTCGAGCACCGGCTTCGGATAGACGCCGAGCCAGATCGTGAGCCCGATGAGCGGCACGAAAATCAGGATCTCGCGGGCTTCGAGATCGAGGATCCCGGCAAGGCTGGGTTTCTGCAAGGCCCCGAACACCACCTTGCGGTAGAGCCAGAGCGCATAGGCCGCAGAGAGAATGACGCCCGTGGTCGCCAGGAAGGCCACCCAGGTGTTGACCCTGAAGGTGCCGATCAGCGTGAGGAACTCGCCGATGAAGCCCGACGTCCCCGGCAGCCCGACATTCGCCAAGGTGAACACCAGGAAAGTGAAGGCATAGAGCGGCATGCGGTCGACAAGACCGCCGTAGGCGGCGATCTCGCGCGTGTGCATGCGGTCGTAGACGACGCCCACGCACAGGAAGAGCGCGCCCGAGACGACGCCGTGCGAGATCATCTGGAAGATGCCGCCGGCGACGCCCTGCGTGGTGGCGGCGAAAATCCCCATCGTGACGAAGCCCATGTGCGCGACCGACGAATACGCGATGAGCTTCTTCATGTCCTCCTGCACCAAGGCGACGAGGGACGTGTAGATCACCGCCACGACCGAGAGCGTGAAGATGAGCGGTGCGAAGTCATGCGAGGCCGACGGGAACATCGGCAGCGAGAAGCGCAGGAAGCCGTAGCCGCCCATCTTGAGCAGGATGGCGGCGAGGATCACCGAGCCGGCGGTCGGAGCCTCGACGTGCGCATCCGGCAGCCAGGTATGTACCGGCCACATCGGCATCTTCACGGCGAACGAGGCGAAGAACGCGAGCCACGCCCAGGTCTGCAGGCCGAGCGGGAACGGATGGCGCAGCAGCGTCACGATGTCGGTCGTGCCCGCGTCCCAATACATCGCCATGATGGCGAGCAGCATCAGCACCGAACCGAGCAGCGTGTAGAGGAAGAACTTGAAGCTCGCGTAGACCCGCCGCGGGCCGCCCCACACGCCGATGATCAGGAACATCGGAATGAGGCCGCCCTCGAAGAACAGATAGAACAGCACGAGGTCGAGCGCCGAGAACGTGCCGATCATCAGCGTCTCGAGCGCCAGGAAGGCGATCATGTACTCCTTCACGCGCTTCTCGATCGCGCGGAAGCTGGCGATGATGCAGATCGGCAGCAGCGCTGTCGTGAGGATCACGAACGGGAGCGAAATGCCGTCCACGCCCATGTGATAGTTGATCGCTCCGCCGAGCCAGGGCGCCTTCTCGACGAACTGGAAGTCGGCCGAGCTCGGGTCGAAGCGCCAGACCAGGACGAGCGAGACCGCAAAGGTGACGAGGGTCGTCCACAGGGCGACCCATCGGGCATTGCGCCGGACCGCCTCGTCCTCGCCGCGCAGCAGCATGATGAAGAGCGCGCCGAGGATCGGCAGGAAGGTCGTGACGGAGAGAACCGGCCAGTTCGCCATCAGTGGGGCCCTCCGGCGAACATGAACCAAGTGATGAGTGCCGCCGCGCCGATCAGCATCGCGAAGGCGTAGTGATAGAGATAGCCGCTCTGCAGCCGCACCACGCTGCGGGTCACGTCCAACACCCAGGCGGACACGCCGTCGGGGCCGAACCCGTCGATGAGCCAGCCGTCACCGCCCTTCCAGAGCAGCCGGCCGAGCCAGATGGCCGGGCGCACGAAGATGCGATCATAGAGCTCGTCGAAGTACCACTTGTTGAGCAGGAACCGGTACAGGAGGTCGTGCCGCCGCGCGAGCTCTTCCGGGATTTCCGGCCGGCTCAGATAGAAATAGACGGCCACCACCCAGCCGCCCGCCATCATCAGGGTCGGCAGAATGCGGATGAGGAACGGCACCTCGGTGTGCATGTCCTCGAGGATCTTGTTGTCGGCGCCGAACTTCAGCGACTCGCGGAAGAACTCCTCGACATTGTGGCCCGCGAAGAGATCGCTGAACGGCAGCCCGGCGAGGATCGAGCCGGCCGCCAGCACGCCGAGCGGGATCAGCATGACCAGCGGGCTCTCGTGTGCGCCCTCGTAATGGTGCTGGTCGTGCGGCTGCCCCCAGAACGTCTTGAAGATGAGCCGCCACGCGTAGAACGACGTCAGCGCGGCCGCCACGACGGTGAGCACGAAACCGTAGATCGCCATCGGGTTCTTGCTCACGAACGCCGCCTCGATGATGGCGTCCTTGGAGAAGTAGCCTGCCGTGAACGGGAACCCGGTGAGCGCCAGGGTGCCGATCACCATCACCCAGTAGGTGAACGGGATCTTGTCCTTG
>CAYVBN010000158.1:0-7010 GCA_964449645.1 uncultured Hyphomicrobiales bacterium | reverse complement strand
GGCGTGCGCAGGGAACACCCGACGCGGCCATCACGAAAGAAATGCTGGCCGATGTCTATGCGGTCCAAGCGGATGTCGACAGAGCAAACGGATATCCGCTCGTCATCGTGCATGGATCGTTGAGCCAGTTCAGCGGAACTGACGCGCAAGCCACCTGATTGGAAAATATCCGCCTCCTTCTTCTGCTGAAGGCGCGTGAAGCGGCCGCACCAAAGATCGCGGCGGATGTTTTCGAGCAGAAACGCGATCGAGCTGCATCAGCATTGGGCCTTCCTCTCGATTCAAGGTTGCCCTGCCTCTCGGGATTTTCTACCGCCCGAGTTCAACGACGCGCGCAAGCGCCGCGGCAAAGCCGTTGAGCGAGATCTTGAAGGTGACTGCCTGGTTGTTCGAGAGATTGAGGGAGGCGACGGAAAACGTCTTGGCTCGCTTCATCGCATCCGTCGCGGCTGACGGAAACGACACGGGCAGCAGACAGCCCTGCGGCGTGCAGGTGGAGAAGCGAAGGCCCTTGCCGAGATCCTTGTCGTCGAGCTTGAGGAGCGCGCCGGCATCGAGATTGAGGCCGAACGGCATCAGGATGGTGCCGTCGGTCTTTCCATCCTTGGGAGTCCGGAGTTCGATCGCGAAGACCCGCTGGCCCGTTTCCTTGTTGCCCTGCGCCTGCACGAGCAAACAGGACTTCCGGCCGTTGTCGACGCGGCAATCCACGGTCCAATCGCCGTAGGTCTCGGTGATCGAGGACGCGCCGTTCGGAAGCAGACCTGACGCTGCGGAAGGCTGCGTGACCGCTGGCGTCGCCGATTGCGCGACGTGATGGCTCGGCGCCGACTTGACGCGCGGCTTCGACGTGGGACCCGGATGGCTGGGGGCAATGGAGAGCGGCTGCGAGCGGGTGGGCGCCGCGTCCTGTGCCCACACGGCAGCCGCCGAGGCCAATGCGGCCATCATGACTGCAGCGACGGATGTTCTGGAGATTGTCACGACGCAAGACCTTCCGGGTGATTCATCAGCGCACGAAGCTGATCGGATGACGATTGTCGGGGTGTGGCATGACCCCCATTGGGGGGCCATAAATAGCCTCGAGTTCCGCGGGTGTCATGACCGCGGCCGGCGGTCATCGCAATGCCCGCGGCGCCGCGAATTGTCGGCTAGGCGGAATTTCACCACGTCCGAACGCGACACGGCAAGAAGGGCGGGCCGCGCCGGACCGGATCAGAACCTTCGTGGCGGTTCATCGCGGCGATCAGCGAAGTTGCGCCTGAACCAGTCGTCCAGCAGCGCCTTCTCGTAGGCATAGCGGCCGCCGGACAAGCGCGCTGACGCATTCATCTGATAGTTGATGTCCATCAGGTTCTCCTCGCCGCTCCGCATGCGCTTGCCTCTCTCGGTTAGGACATAGCGCAGCCTGAAGCTCGGCGGCGTGGTGTCACGCATGATCCTGATGTCGGAGAAATTGGTGCGCCACGGCTCATATTCACCGGCAAGATCGATGTCCAGAACATCGATGGTCAGGGTCTGGCCGGGCGCCAGAAACCGCTCGCCCAGTTTCTGAAAATAAGTGCGGAACGCCGCGAGGGTCGCCTTCCGCGATCCGGTGCCGAACGAGCCGGCGTCCGTGTAATGCTCCGGATCGATGAAGCGGACCTTCACGCCCGCGAAACTCGCTCCGGGCGCAAGGATCAGAACCGCGAACGCGACTCCAAGAGAAGCTTTCCGGATCATCGCGGACCTTCGGGTTCTCGCGGGAGACACAGGCATAAACCCCGCTCCCGTCCCGGCATTCCGCCGCCCCCTCGCGGCTATATCGTGAAGCGCACCGGAACAGCCACCGTGCTGCTCGATTGCGGCGCCTTTCGCGTGGGCGTCTCTCAAGCGCGGCCGGCGATCTGGATCACACGCAGGTCCCACGGCGGAAGCGTATGCGTGGTTGCCGCCAGCGCCGTCTGCAGCGCTTCCACGTCCACGCGAGGGTTCGGATTCCAGCCGCAGGGACACGCACCGCTACGATGCTCGTCGGCGATCTCCTTGTAGACCGACCCGACAGCCGCCGCCACGAGGCTCATCACCGTCATGGGATGAAGCCGGCTTCCGTGCAGCACATTGGAGAACGCCGCCATGATCGAGCGGTGCAGTTCGGCACGGGCAATTTCAGTGTCCGGATCAAGCGGCATGCTCGGGTCCTTTTCGTCTTCAGGGCGCGGTTGCGGCGACTGCGCCTCGCGCCATCCTGGCGACCATTCAGCAGGCGAGCGTCCCGCGCGATGAAGCGGGACGCGGCACATGAAGGATAAATACGCCCGCGCATAACTATCATCAAGTTATTGTTTCTAAAGACGAATTTTACTTATTCGAAAGTGCAGCCCCATCGCCGTGGCGCGCCACCTCAAGAGCCCGGAGCCGCCTGTTGCAAGACCATGAAGTCGTTCTGATTTTCCGCACTTTGGCGAATGCCCTGTCGGCCGCCCTGCACCGCCCGATCATCGGCGCCGCGACCTTCGCGAGATCGGGCGCGCGGCTGTGCTCCCCGAGCTCGCGCCATGCAGTCAGCGTCGGCTCCTGTCCAGCGCGGTCACGCTTGCGCCGTTATGGCCACACCGACGCGAGCAGGATGAGAACGATGCCCAGGAAAGCGACGTTCCAAACGAGCGAGCGCAAGTACGGAATGCCTGCCGCATAGAGCGGCAGGTAAATGACCCGGGCCGAAAAATAGAGGACTGCGCCCCATTGGCTCAACGCGCTTTCGCGGCCAAGCACGTAGACGACCAGCACCGCCGCGACGAAGACAGGAAAGGTTTCGAGCAGGTTTCGAAGCGCCCGCTCGAGCCTCCCCGCGACGCCGGTGAGCGGCGGAAGCATGGCATCGCGAGCGCTGGCCGCCCACCTGTATCCCCGCTGAAGGCTGGCCGCATGGGCGGCGGCAATGGTCTGGATCAGCAACAGCACGCAGGTCGCAAGCAGCATTGCGAGTTCAAGGCTCATGATCGAACAATCCATCTTTGGTCGTCATTCGAATCTCGCTTGCGGCCCGTCGCGCCAATTCGCAGGCTCACGGCGAGGGCGCAAAATCACCCGATGGGATCGGGGAAGCCAATCGCCGCCCTTGCGCATGATGCAGAATCGCAAGCGGCTGCAGATCGGCGGATTGGAACGCTTGGTCATGCACGGGATCGCGGCGTCCCGGCGAGACAGCGCCGGTCTCCGTCGATCGGACGCGCCATCAGCCCTCACCTCCGAATCCCATGATCGCCACATGATAATCGCGCGGCCCGTCAGGGGTTTAATTGCGCCGTCCGTCAGGGGATTGCAGTTTCGGCAAAGCTGACGGCGGCGGCCTCCGCCATTATGCATCGATACGAAAAGACGAACCAAGTTCGCCGAGGGAGGTAAGCGCGCGCTACAGTCGCTCATGAACGTTCGGTTTCCGCCCCGGATCGGGCGGGCACGGCGACGTTCGGCCCTCCTGCTGCAGGGCGGGATCGGCGAGGTGCTTGCGGCGGTGTCGCGACGACGGGCGGAGCATCCTTCCGGGGTGCGTTTCGCGTAATTTTTCCGGACGCGGGACCGCGCTTGCCTCGTCGCGGGTGAGAGGCGGAGGAGCACGCATGAGCATTGCACGCCGAACCCTTCTTAAGCTGCTCGCGAGCGGCGCAATCGCGCCCGCCTTTTCGCGCGCGGCCTGGCCCGCGGATTATCCGACGCGCTCCGTGCGAATCGTGGTGACCTATCCGGCGGGCGGCGGAGCCGATACCTCGGCGCGCATCATCAGCAACTGGCTTTCGGAGCGCCTGGGGCAGAGCTTCGTCGTCGAAAACCGCGGCGGCGCCGGCGGGAACATCGGAACCGAGGCCGTGGTGACGGCGCCTGCGGACGGATACACCCTGTTGCAGGCCAGCGCAGCGAACGCGATCAACGCGACGCTCTACGAAAAGCTCAGCTTCAATTTCATCCGGGATTTCGAGCCGATCGCCTCGTTGGTCGGCGCGCCGCACCTGATGTTCGTCACCCCGTCGTTTCCGGCCAAGACCGTTGCCGAGTTCATTGCCTATGCCAAGGCAAATCCCGGCAAGGTCACTTATGCGTCGGCGGGAGTCGGCAGTTCCAACCACGTGTCCGCCGAGATGTTCAAGATGATGACCGGCGTCGACCTGGTGCACGTGCCTTACCGCGGCGGGGCGCCCGCCCTGACCGATCTCATGGGAGGCCAGGTGCAGATGATGTTCTCGGACATCCTGACGGCAGGCGGACAATGGCGGGAGGGGAAGATCCGCGCACTCGCGGTCGGCGCCGCGTCGCGCCTTCCCACCTGGCCCGATCTTCCCACGGTGGCCGAGACCGTTCCGGGTTTCGAAGCGACCTCGTGGTGGGGGCTCTGTGCGCCGCGCGGCACGCCCGGCGAAATCATCAGCAAGCTGAACGCCGAGGTCAACGCCGGCCTTCGCGACCCCAAGATCAAGCAGCGCCTCACCGACCTGGGCGTGCTCATTCTCGGCGGCTCGCCGGCACAATTCAGCAAGATGATCGCCGACGAGACCGAGAAGTGGGGCAAGGTGGTGAAGTTCGCAAAGATCAAGGTCGGCTAGCAGCCGCCGCACCAAGCCCCTCGCGTCACCGCACGAGCCGGAATCGGCGGCAGGATGCCGCCGGCGCGACTCACGAGCCCGCCGAGGCGCGCAAGGTCTGCGCCGGGCTTTCGCCGAAATGCTCGCGATAGTCGCGTGAGAACTGGCTGAAGTTCGCGTATCCGACGCTCGTGGAGATCTCGCTGATCCTGCATCCCTCGAAGCGCGACTCCAGAATCGCGTTGCGGGCGCGCACGAGCCGGTGCGACTTCAGATATTTCATCGGGGTGGTGTGACGGAACTTCTTGAAGCCGTAATAGAGCGTGCGCGCACTCACGCCCGACACTTCGACGAGCACCGATGTTTCGATCTTGGCGCGCAGGTTCTCCTGCATGAAGCGCTCGGCTCGCCGGACGTAATACGGCACGATGGACGACTGCCGGTCATTGATCTGGTCGCGATACTTGTGCGGGATCGTCTTGAGCAGCAGGGACAGGAGCGTGGTCTCGGCTTGCGCCGCCAATGCGGATTCGCAGAACAGCGAGGAATCCTGGCTGAGATCCGCCAGCACCGTGTCGACGAAGCGGGTGACGGTGGCAAGGTTCTGCAGATCGAGCGTGGCCAGCGGCTCGAATGTGAGGGTATCGCTCGAGACGATGCCGTAATTGGTTTCAAGCAGCCTGGTCAACGCCTGCCGGGACACGACGATGTTGAGCAGTTGGCACGGGCCGCGCCATTTCTTTCCCGTGATCCCCGGCGAGCTGACGACCAGCGCCTGCCCGGTCTTGACCCGGACGCTTCGTTTGCCTTCGTTCGCCTCGATCTCGCCGGCCAGCGGGAAGTGCAGGACCACATGATAATTGGGAGGGAAGACGGTCGACGTCTGGCACTCGGTCTCCGACGTCCAGTTCCACAGGTGCACGATGGTGCTTCCAAGACGCGTTTCGAAGTCGCCGAAATGAAACTCGCTCTTGCGGTCGACCGCCAGCGAGCATCGTCCGTTCGTGAGCTTCGACAGGTGATGGCGCGCGGCGTCGACGTCGGTCGTCACGAACTTCGGCCGCTGCGCCATCCGTTGAGGCGAGTGCGGAAACCAGGCTCCGAGAGCAGGCTCCGCGTATTCCGTTCCAGAACAGCCCATGTGCCAACCTCCCCGTTCGGGCATGGACGGGTCGCCCGCCCGCGATTTTTCTCGATGATAGGCGGAACCACCCGTTCGGCAAAGTTCATCGGCAGCGCACCGCCGCGCGACGCCGGCGCGTCTCCGGAACATAGGCCCCCACGAAAGCGCAAGCTCATTGCAGGGACTGCAAGAATTCGCCGCGTCGCGGAGCGGGACCTTCGTGGCCAATTCGGCCGATGCTACACGACACGAGCATGTCGGCTGGCGAACCAAACGGTTGGCACACATGACCCAGGTTGACGATCTGAACGCGCCTTTCAAGGACAGGCCCGATCTCTCCGGCCGCGTCGCGATCGTGACGGGCGGCGGACAGGGGCTCGGCCGGGCGTTCGCCAAAGCGTTTGCGCTTTGCGGCGCGACGGCGGTCATCGCCGAATTGAACGCGCAGCGCGGAACGGCGGTCGCGGAGGAAATCAAAGGCGCCGGCGGGAAAGCGCTCGCGCTCCCCGTGGATGTCGGCAGCATCGATTCGGTGTCGCAGATGGCAGCGGACGTGCAAAGGCGATTCAACCGCATCGACATTCTGGTGAACAACGCCGCGATCTTCTCCACGCTCGAGAAGCGGCCGTTCGACGAGATTCCGATCGAGGAATGGACCAAGGTCATCCACGTCAACGTCAACGGGCCGGATTACTGCGCCCGCGCCGTCATCCCGGCGATGAAGGCGGGAGGATGGGGCCGGATCATCAACGTGTCCTCGAGCACGGTGCTGACCGGGCGGCCGAATTATCTGCACTACACGACCTCGAAAAGCGCGATCGTCGGGTTCAGCCGCTCGCTCGCCCGCGAGGTCGGGAAGTTCGGCATAACCGTGAACACGCTCATGCCCGGCTCGACTAGCACGGAAGTCGAGCGCAAGACGGTCACGCCGGCGCAGCGGCAGGCGATCGTGGCGTCGCAGTCGATCCCTCGCGACGAGGTGCCGCAGGATCTTGTCGGCGTCGTCCTTTTCCTTTCCTCCGAGTCCTCGCGCTTCATGACGGGTCAGACGTTGCTCTGCGACGGCGGCCTCGCCCATGTGTAGCGAAAAACGCGCAAGCTGAAGCGGCACCGTTTCAGCGGAGTTGCGAGGCGGGTTCAGGCCGCTTCGCGTTCCTTCGGTCACCCGAGATGCAGAGGCAGCACGTCTGCGGCAGATGCTGTCCGCGCCTGCCTTGTCTCAATCCGCCCCGGTGACCGTCTTCAGCAAACCGTCCGCATCGTCCGGAAGGCGATCGCCGCGCCAGGCAATATGCTGATCCGGTCGGATCAGCGTCAGACGCTTC
>CAYVBN010000157.1:0-1616 GCA_964449645.1 uncultured Hyphomicrobiales bacterium | reverse complement strand
TGGCGACATTGGCATAGGCGGTCGCCGCGCTGATCGGGGTGGCCATGGCTCGGACCTTTTTTAGGAAGGCGTCACGCCTTGAGGATGTCGATGGTGCGCTGGAGCATCCGGCGCGTCGCGGTGATGACGTTGATGTTGGCTTCGTAGGACCGCTGCGCGTCGCGCATGTCGGTCATCTCGATCAACGGATTCACGTTGGGGTATTTCACGTTGCCGGCGGCGTCGGCGGCCGGATTGCCGGGCTCGTGCTTGATGTGGAAGTCGCTCGTGTCGGGCCGCACCGGCCCGAGCGCGACGACGCGCGCGTCGAGCACGCGGTCGATCTCGGTGCGAAAGCTCGGAATGCGCCGGCGATAGGGATCGCCGCCCGGCTGCTGCGCGGTCGAATCCGCGTTGGCGATGTTCTCGGCGATCACCCGCATGCGCCCGGCCTGCGCGCGCAGGCCGGATGCGGCGATCGCCATCGACTTGACGAAATCCATTGGCAGAGCCCTCCTACTTCACGCCGAGCGCGGTCTTGAGCAGGCCGAGGCTGCGGCTGTAGAGCGCCGTCGCCGCCTGGAAGTCCATCTGATTCGCCGCGACCTTGGTCATCTCGTCCTCGAGATTGACCGCGTTGCCGGCCGGGCGGATTTCGTAGCCGCCCCGCTCGCTCGTCGGGAACTGGGTGGTGCCGGCAATGGCGCCCGCGATGTGCCCCGGCTCGGTGCGTGCGAGCACGAGCGGCGCGACCTCCTGCGGGGCGGAGACGTCGAATTTCGGCGGGCTGAGGTCGCGCGGATGGTAGTTCGGCGTGTCGGCGTTGGCGACATTCTCCGCCAGCACGCGCTGACGCTCCTGATGCCATTGCATCCGGGTGCGCAGCATCGAGAAGATCGGGAGGTCGGAAATGCCCATCTGGCTCCTCGCACCCTCTCCGCGGCCGCTCGATACCGCAGCGAGGTAGGCAGACTTTGCCGGGTGTATGGTTAACGGGGGGTAAACGGCCTGAATCCGACCGATAACTGCCATGAATCCGCCCGCTCGGGATAAGATGGTCCCCTGCACGGATTTGGTGGGGCGCGCCCGCAATCCGTGTTAAGAGTTCGTTAGGGAACGGGTCGGCAGAAGCTGCCGGAACCATTAACCATTCGCATCGGCCCGCTCGAATCAATGCCGGCAGGCCGATGACCGAAGCTTCAAGGGGAAGCTTCCTTCTAGGACGGCCGGGCCAAGCCGAGGGGAAGGCAGGAGAGAGCCTCATGTTCGAAGCCTTGTTCGGCACAGAGATGCCGCTCGCCCTGCGATTCTTCGTCGCCTTTCTGGTGGTGCTCGCCCTGATCGGGGCCGCAGCCTATCTGGTGCGCCGCTTCGGCGTGGACCGGCTGGGCGCCGCCCCGCCGCGCGGCCGCCAGCCGCGTCTCGCCGTGATCGACGCGGCCAATGTCGATGCCCGGCGCCGCCTCGTGCTGATCCGGCGCGACAACATCGAACACCTGCTGCTGATCGGCGGCCCGACCGACATCGTGGTCGAGCCCAACATCGTGCGCGCGCAGCCGGCGGCTTCCACGCGCGACGCCGTGCCGGCGCGCATGCCGGCCGAGGCGCTGCCGCGGCCGATCCCGGCAGAAGCCGTC
>CAYVBN010000156.1:0-3620 GCA_964449645.1 uncultured Hyphomicrobiales bacterium | reverse complement strand
GATCGCGCACCATACAAACAAAAAATATTCATTCTCGTAGACGCGCGCATTGATCGCGACAAGATTTCATCTCCATCACGGAGGCAATGATGTCGCGCTTCGATGCTTCGTTCTCATATTCTCTCCGTGGCGATGATTCATCGCTCGCGGAGCAGAGAAGCGATGCGGTCTATCTGTTGCGCCTCTTGCGCATCAAGGCGGCGTGACTGCGCGCCATGCGTTACTCCTCCTCCTCTCGCGGCGCCGACGGCTTGTCGTTGCAGGCGGATGTCCTCGTCCTGGGCGGCGGTCCGGCCGGTGCGTGGGCTGCGCTCGCAGCCGCGCGGAATGGCGCGAAGGTGATCCTGGCGGACAAGGGCCGGATGGGAACGAGTGGCGCCACGGCCCCATCAAATGCCGGCACGTGGTGCGTTCCGCCCGACGAGAACCGACTTCAAACCGTCGAGCGCCGCTGGCATCGGACAAAAGGGCTCGCCGTCAAGCAATGGATGTTGCGCTGCGTCGACACGGCCTACGAAAATCTGCTGAGGCTTTCGGAGTGGGGTTATCCGTTTCCACATGATGACAAGGGCCGGCTTTATGTCGCGAACCTACGCGGCCCCGACTACATGCGCTTCCTGCGAGGCAAGGTTCTGCAGGCCGGCGTCACGATCCTCGACCATCACCCCGCGCTGGAGTTGCTGTCGGACGGTCGCGCTATCGCAGGCGCCGCCGGCTACGATCGACAGCGCCATCGTGATTGGACGGTCGCGGCGCGGGCGGTCGTCGTCGCCACCGGCGGCTGCGCTTTTTTTGAACGCATCCTCGGCGGAACCGGACTCACCGGCGACGGGTGCCTGATGGCGCTCGAAGCGGGCGTGAGCCTCTCCGGCATGGAGTTCACCGGCAAATACACCATCGCGCCCCACGGCACCTCGCTCAACAAAGGATTGCCCTATCGCTGGGCGTCGTTCTTCCGGGAGGACGGCTCTCCGATTGTCGACGCGACGGGCGAGCCGCTCGTCAATGCCATCGGCGAGCGCGAGACGGAGGTCGCCAAGGCGCTCCTGGGCGGGCCTGTCTACGCGCGGCTCGACCAGGCAGATGCCGACGCCCAGATGTGGTTGCGGCGTGGTCAGCCGAACTGCTTCGTGCCCCACGACCGTCGGGGCATCGATCCGTTCTCCCAGATGTTCCGCATAACGATGCGCGCCGAGGGGACGGTCCGCGGGACCGGGGGGATCAAGATCGCGACCGAGGACTGCGGCACCAGCGTCCCCGGCCTTTATGTCGCCGGCGACGTGGCCAGCCGGGAGAACGTGACGGGCGCGATATCGGGCGGCGGCGGCGTCAACGCGTCGTGGGCGATCGCAAGCGGCTGGTGGTCGGGGCAGGGGGCCGCGACGTTTGCCAGAGAGTTCCGGCGCGGCGCTTTTCAGTCGCATCTCAAGCCGCTCGGCGGCGCCGGCCTGAGGCCGGCGGTCGCCGCCAGCCATCATGTCGCCGTCGACGACATCGCCGACACGGTTCGCCGTCACATGCTGCCGATCGACAGAGGCTATTTCCGCGATGGGCGGCAGCTCCACCGCAGTCTGGCCGAGCTCGAAGGGGCTTGGAGCGACGTGAGAAACCATCTGCGCGCCGAGGGCGCGGAGCGCGTTCATGCCCGTGAGGTCTCGGCCTCGTTGATGGCGGCGAGATGCTCCGTCGTGGCGGCGCTCAGGCGTCACGAGAGCCGTGGGATTCATCGACGGCTGGACGCGCCCTTCGAAAGTCCGGACCTGGCGAGGCCGATCGAATTGACGGGCGCCGACGCACGCGTCGTCGGCCTCCCAACACAGAGTCAGCTTGCGTCATGATCGAGATCGTTTCCGAGATCCGATGCATCGGCTGTGATATCTGCGTGAAAGTCTGCCCGGCGAACGTGTTCGATCCGGGCAAGGACGGAGTTCCGGTCATCGCGCGGCAAGACGACTGCCAGACTTGCTTCCTGTGCGAGATTTATTGCCCGGTCGACGCGCTCTACGTCGATCCGCATGCGGACGGCCCGAGCCCGATCTCCGAAGCGGAAGTCGAACGGCGCGGCCTGTTCGGCAGCTATGCGCGCGCGCTCGGCTGGACGCGCGGCAAATCCGGCGGCGCGGATCGCGACCCGACATATCACCTTCGTGACTTGGTCTGACCGCGCATGACATCCCCGCCCAATTCAGGCTTCGAACGCTCCGACCACGTCGTCATCGATGACGTCCACAAGAGCTTTCAGCTCAAGGCCGGCCAATACATCACCGTCGACGGCCGCAAGACCGGTGAGGTGACCGCTCTTGCGGGCGTGCGCCTGAACATCCGCGAAGGCGAGTTCGTCGCGATCGTCGGCCCCAGCGGATCGGGAAAATCCGTCCTTCTCGACATCATTGGGGGTCTCACGCAGGCCTCGGCCGGCGCCGTGCTCATCGATGGCAAGCGCATGACGGCGCCGCATCCGACGACGAGCTACGTGTTCCAGAGCTACGCGTTGTTTCCGTGGCGGAGCGCTCTGGGGAACATCGAGTACACGCTCGAGATCCGCGGGGTCGCCAAGGACGAACGCCGCCGCATTGCGCGCCACTATCTCAAGCTGTTCGGGCTCAGTGCCTTTGAAGACCGGTTTCCCAACGAGCTCTCCGGCGGGATGCGGCAGCGGATCGCCATCGCGCGTGCGCTCGCAATCAAGCCGAAGGTTCTCCTCATGGATGAACCTTTCGCGGCGCTCGACGCACAGACTCGGGACATCATGCAAGCCGAGCTGCTGCGCGTCTGGAGCGACATCCGCACCACGGTCGTCTTCGTGACGCATTCGCTTGAGGAAGCGATCTATCTCGCCGACCGCGTCGTGGTGATGACGGCGCGGCCGGGCCGCATCAAGGAGGTTTTTGAGATCGATCTGCCGCGGCCGCGCGATGCGGATATCCGGACAAGTACGGAATTCAATGGATATCGGCAGCAGATGGGAGAGGTGTTGCGCGACGAAGTGGACAGGACCCAGCGGAAAGCTGCGCTGTCTGCCGATTACGCGGCCTGACCGAGAGATCTCATGATGACGGACATCAGGTACGCACTCTCGGATCGCCCGGAAACAGCCGTAGAGCTGAGGGAGCCGGCACCGAGAGCGCCCCTCGGTCTCTCGCTGCAGAAGCTCGGCCTGACGTTCGGGGGAACGTTGGCCGGGATTCCGCTGTTTGCGCTCTTCCTCGCCCTCTGGGAGATCGCTCCGCGCGCCGGGTGGCTCAGCCCCATTTTCTTTCCGCCGCTGAGCGAGGTGGTGGCGGACTGGCTCGACCTCGCGTGGAGCGGAGTGCTGATCGAGAACACCGGGATCAGCCTGCAACGTGCCGGCATTGGCTTCGGCCTGGCCGTCCTCGTTGCCGTTCCGCTCGGCTTCCTGATGGGGCACTACCCGCGTTTCGAGCGCATCACCGATCTTCTGGTGCAGACGTTGCGCAATACATCCTACTTCGCGCTCATGCCGGTCTTCATCCTGCTGCTCGGCATCGGCGAGGAATCGAAAGTCGCGGTCACGTTCTACGCGTCGGTGTTTTTTCTGCTCATCAACACCATCGCCGGCGTGAAAACCGTCGATCCCATCCTGGTCCGGGCGGCGCGGT
>CAYVBN010000155.1:0-3144 GCA_964449645.1 uncultured Hyphomicrobiales bacterium | reverse complement strand
TGATGTCGTCGCAATGTCGCCGAACTGGTGAAGTGTCATGCGTCGGCTCAATTGCGTTCATTCGGCATGGGGGACATCGCCGAAACGTGACACGTCTGTCGCCCGATGCCGCACTAACGCTTCCTGTCGTCGCGCTGTCGGGATGATGTCTGATTTCGACGAGGGCCGTCGACGCAACACAATGTTGAAACTCGATTCCGATGATCCGGTGACGCTCGGATTGCGCGCCAGCGCACGCCGGCTCGCGGCCGTCGCCGTGTTCAGCGGCGTCGTCAACATGCTCATGCTGACCGGCTCGCTCTACATGCTGCAGGTCTACGATCGTGTCATTCCGAGCCGCAGCATCGCGACGCTGATCGGACTGTCGCTCATCGTTCTGCTCGCCTATGCGATGCAGGGCTACTTCGACGCGCTGCGCATGCGCATGCTATCGCGCATCGGCGCGCTGTTCGATGCGGCCCTGCAGGAGCCGATTCACGTCGCGCTGGCGACGCTGCCGCTGCGCGGCGCAAGCTCGATGCTGGTGCAGCAGCCCCTGCGCGACCTCGACCAGATCCGCGCGTTTCTCTCCGGCGTGGGGCCCACGGCCTTTCTCGACATGCCGTGGATTCCGATCTTCCTCATCGCGCTCTTCCTCTTTCATCCGGTGATCGGCATCGCGGCCACGCTCGGTGCCGCGGCGATCATCGGCATGGCGCTCCTGACCGAGCGGCAATCGAGCGGGCCGGCGAGCACCGCCATGCAGGGCGCGATCGACCGGCAGATTCTGGCGGATGCCACGCGGCAGAACGCCGACGTCGTGCGGGCGCTCGGAATGACCGGACGCTTCACGGCGCGCTGGATGTCCGCCAACGAGCGCTTTCTGCGGGAGAACGTCCGCGCGATGGAGATCCACGCCAATCTGGGCGCGAGCGCGAAGATCCTCCGCTACGTGCTGCAGTCGGCGATCCTGGGCCTCGGCGCCTATCTGGTCGTGATCGAGCAGGCTTCCGGCGGGATCATGATCGCCTCGTCGATCATGATGGGCCGGGCGCTCGCTCCGATCGAGGTCGCGCTCGGCACCTGGAAACAGCTCGCCGGCGCGCGCCAGGGCATCGCGCGCTTGCGCGAAATCCTCAAGGCGACGGCGGCGGCGCAGCAGCCCGGCGTCGTCCTGCCGCGGCCGCATCGCGAACTGTCGGTGCAGAACCTCTCGGTTTCGGTGCCGGGCTCCGGCCGCACCGTCGTCTCCGACGTCTCGTTCACGCTCCGCGCCGGCACGGGGCTCGCACTTATCGGACCGAGCGCGTCGGGAAAGTCGAGCCTCGCCAAGGCGCTGGTCGGGGTCTGGCCCGCGGCCCGCGGCTTGGTGCGCCTCGACGGCGCCGCGCTCGATCAGTGGTGCAGCGACGACCTCGGCCGCTATCTCGGTTATCTGCCGCAGCACGTTGCGCTGTTCGACGGGACTGTCGCGGAAAATATCGCGCGTTTCGACGAGGACGCCACGTCCGAAGCCATTCTCGATGCCGCGCAGATCGCCGGCGTGCATGACATGATCCTGCGGCTCCCCAACGGCTACGATACCCGCATCGGCGAAGGCGGAGCGGCGCTGTCGGCGGGTCAGCGCCAGCGCATCGGCCTCGCCCGGGCGGTGTTCGGAAATCCGTTCCTCGTCGTCCTCGACGAGCCGAATGCGAACCTCGACGCCGAGGGCGAGATCGCGCTCACGCGGGCGATCGCGGCTCTGCGCCGCAACAATCAGATCGTGATCGTGGTTTCCCATCGCGCCAGCGCGCTGCAGGCCCTCGATACGGCCATGGTGCTTTACGAAGGCCGCGTGATCGCCTTCGGCCGCCGCGATGACGTCTTCGCCGGCCTCTCCGCCCAGACCGCCGCGTCCCGCGGGCAGCATCCGGCCGCAACGGCGGGCAACAAGTCATCGGACCTCGTCGAGGCGGCACCCGCCATGGCGATGGGGAGCGGAGGCCCGACGTGAGCACGACGGTGTCGCACGACACGGAATCCGCCGACACCGATCCGGCCCGCCACTCCGGGCCGACGCCCGCCGGCGCCTATCGGCAGTCTCTGATCGAGGGTCTCTCGCGGGTCGCGGTCGTTGTCGAGGAGCATCGCTCGCGCTCGCCGCTTCTGATCGAAGATCGCAGAGAGCGACGAGGGGGCGAGCCCAGGGGACGACCGGCGGGCGAAACCGCCACGCACCGGCAATCGCGCAGCCTCGGCAACTTACGACCGAACAGCGCCCCTACCCTGGATATTATCGTCCGCCAGCAGGTCTCGGCGGTCATCGAGCGGGTCCGGATCGCCTACGGGTTTCTGGACCCGCCGGACGAAAGCCCGGCGAATATCGACGCGCACGCCTTGGCGCTGTCGGACCGTCTCGGTCATGCGTTCAAGCACGAATTGAGAACGGGCCTGAAAGTGCTGCTGATCGCCCTTGTCCTCGGCGGCGGCTGGGCAGTGCTGGTGCCGATCTCCGGCGCCGTGGTCGTGCCGGGAAACCTGGTCACCGAGACGAACATCAAGAAAGTGCAGCACCCGACCGGCGGCATCGTCGCCCAGATCCTCGTGCATGACGGCGTGCACGTGAAGCAGGGAGACATGCTCGCACGGCTCGACGAGACGACCGCGCGCACCAACAACCAGCTTGTGAGCCAGCAGCTCGACCAGACCCGCGCCCGCATCGCCCGGCTGCTCGCCGAGCGCGACGGGCTCGACGAGCCGCAGTTCCCAACGGAACTCACGTCCCGCGGCAAGAACGAGGACGTCGCGCGGCTGCTTGCCTCGGAGAAATCCCTGTTCAAGGCGCGCGCCGCGGCACGGCAGAGCCAGAAGGAGCTTCTGCGCACGCGGATCACGCAACTCGGCGAGGAGATCGGCGGCATCAAATCCCAGATCAAATCGAAGGAGGAGCAGCTCACCCTCATCTCCAGCGAGCTGACCGGGGTGCAGAGCCTGTTCGAGAAGCATCTCGTGCCGCTGACCCGCCTCACCAACCTGCAGCGCGAAGCGGCCCGCATCGAGGGGGAGCGCGGACAGCTGACATCCGCGCTCGCCGAGACGCAATCGAAGATCGGCGAGGCCGAGCTTCAGATCCTGCAGCTCGACAAGGACTTCCGCACCGAGGTGACGAAGGACCTGCGCGAG
>CAYVBN010000154.1:0-8449 GCA_964449645.1 uncultured Hyphomicrobiales bacterium | reverse complement strand
TAGCGCGGCAGCTCGTCATCGGTGATCCGTTCGAGCTCCGAGATGATATGCGGGCGCAGGCGGAACTCGGATTCATCGGCGTCTTCCGCCTCGAGCAGGGCCGCGCAGGCGCGCGCCAAAATCTCGCGACGGTACGCATCGAGATCGAGCGTGGGCAGCAAGTCCTGAAGCGCGGCGATGCGGCCGCGCAGCGTTGCCGTGACTTCGCGGCCGGCGCCGGCGATGACGCGCAGGCTGTCGGCCTTGTGAAACACGTGCTGAGCGGTCACGGAGAAACCTCGTTCGGTTGTCGCCAGGTCGCAGATGCCAGGAGATGCATCAGATCAATGAATCCGCGGCCGTGGTTTTGCCGTCCGGCAGCAATGCCCCCGGATTGCGGTCGCGCATCGCGCCGACGGCCTCGGCGAGGATATGCATGAACGGCTCGATCACGTCCGGCCCGTTCAAGGATATCCGGATGCAGCAGTCGAGCGCCGGATGGGGGAAGCCAGACTTCACCAGATAGCGACGCTGCGCCAGGGCTTCCGCAAGCCGCCGCGGATCGATATCTGCCGGACAGCGAAGGTGCTGGAAGTTCGTGACGCACGGCAGCGGCTCGAAGCCGAGTTGCGCAGCGCCCTCGTTCACGATCCGGCGGCTTTCCTCGATCGAAGCCCGGAAATCCTCCGCGATCTCCGGATGGTCGAGCAGATAGGCGCCGAACGCCAGCGAAGGTCCGGCCACCTCGTTGCCGCCGCGCACCGACATCAGCCCGGTGATCAGGTCGGGCGCGGCCACCGCATAGCCGAGCCGAATGCCGGCGCAGCCCGGATATTTGGAGAACGAGCGCGTGACGAACAGATTGCCGAACTCGCGCACGAGCGGCAGCACAGTCGCCGGATAGAACGGATGATAAGCCTCGTCGACGAGGCAGATCGCCCCGACATCGGACGCGCGCGCGACCACGCGGCGCATGTCCGCCAGGGGGATTGCGGTCCCGATTGGCTGATCCGGGTGCGCGATGATGACGAGGCGCACGTCGGGCCGGATCGCCGCCAGCAGCGTCTCGACGTCGCAGATCCGCGTCGGCGGATAATCGACCCGTCGCGCCACGCCCTGGAAAATGCGCGTGTAGAGATCATACATCGCGTAAGAGGGATTGAGCGTGACGACAGTCGCGCCCGGCTCGAGAAAAGCCATGAACACCCGGCGGAGCGCCGCATCGGAGCCGGCGGTTTCGGCGATATGGTCTTCCGGAAAACCGAGCCGATTGGACAGCCGCGCCACGAACGGCCCGGCATCCGGATAGCACATCACGTCTTCGGGCCGCACCTGCGCGAGCATCTCGCGAAAGAACGGTTCCGGAATGGGCGACACGCGCTCGTTGCGGTCGAGCCGGACGAATCCGTCGCGTCCCTCGTGGCGCTCGGTGGTGCGGCTGATCGCCTGCAGGTGGTCTTTGGGCCGGAACATCATGGACAACGCCTTCAGGGCGCGGATATAGCTGCGGCTAGCAGTTTTTTGCTACGGACGACGTCCGCAGCAACGATGCGGTCGAATCCATGGCAGACAATATCGTCTATCGGACGGACGCGATCAGCCGGCATTACAGCACACATCGCCGTCGCTGGGCCGACCTCTATCCGTCCGAGCGCTCAATCTTCGACCGCCTCGGGGCCGCGAACGTTACGCTCACGAGCGTGCTGGACGTCGGATGCGCCGCCGGCGGACTGGCCGAAGCGCTTGCCGAGCGCTTTCCGTCGATCAGGAGCTACACCGGGATCGACATCAACGCCCAGGCGATCGAATCCGCGCGACGCCTCACGAACGTGCCCGGACTCCAGACGCAGTTCATCACTGACGACATTTGCGGCTGCGCCGCGCTCACAGGCGAACGCTTCGATCTCGTCGCGGCGCTGAGCGTTGCCGACTGGAACGTCGACGCCCACGGAATGATTGCGGCGTGCTGGAACCACGTTCGCCCAGGCGGCCACCTCGTGATGTCGCTGCGGCTCACCACGCAAGCCGGGACCTGCGACGCTGCGCGCAGCTTCCAGTACATCTGGTTCGACGACGTGCCTGTGCCTGTGGACGCCGAACGGGCGCCCTACAACGTCTTCAATATACGCGATGCGTTGCGCCTGCTTGCCGGCCAGGCCCCCAGACCCGAGCGGATCGAGATGTGCGGCTATTGGGGAACGCCCTCGCCCACCGCGCGGACGCCCTACGCGCGCCTGCTCTTCTCGGTGATCGCGCTGCAGCGTGCGGCGGACGACACATTTTCCGGAGAACCGATCGTCGACGCGTGCGTTCCAGTCGGCGCTTTTCTGGACGGCGAGACGAATGGAAGAGTGTGAATTCCGAACGATGAACGCCGACCGTCCGGACGCGAGCGGACCGTGAGCATCCCCGTCCACCGTTTCAGCACGCTTGCGGCGCATGCCGACGCGGCGGCAAACGCCGTCGCCGCTGCGGTTGCGGCGGCGATCGCCGCCAAGGGCGCTGTCGTTCTCGCCGTTGCGGGCGGCAGCACGGCGCGTCACGTGCTTCCGCGCCTCGCCCAACGAACCTTGGCCTGGGAACACGTCGTGATCACCCTGACCGACGAGCGCTGGGTGCCGCCTCAGCATTCCGACAGCAACGAAACTCTGGTCCGCAAATCCTTTGTTCCGGCGTCCGCGCCCGTTATCGGCCTTTACACGGCGGGCCTGCAGCCGCAATCCGCCATCCGCAATTTGCAATCGCGCATTCGCGATCCCGACGTCGTCCTGCTCGGCATGGGCGAGGACGGCCACATCGCTTCGCTGTTTCCCGGCGATCCCGCCAATGAGGCGACCGGCAGGTTCGCGGTCGTGCGCCGGCCGGATCATGTGCGCGTGACCTTGACGCCGGCCGCAATGGCCGAGGCGCGCATCGTCCTGGCGTTCACCGGAGCGGCGAAAGCCGAGATATTCGACCGCGCCCTCGCAGACGGCCCGCCCGCCACGTTGCCGGTGCGCCATGTCCTGCGTCCCGGAACCGAGGTCTTCATCGGACCCTGACGGCTCACGCCTTCGCCGGCCCGAAGTTGGCGAGCCAGAACTCGGCTTGCGGCATCTGGTAGGCGTAGTCGACGTCGAGCCCGCCGACGTTCTTGATGGGATAGATCTTCTGGCCCATCCATTTCTGCGGCAGCAGTCCCGCTTCGAGGTCGTCGAGGTTGCGCGGCCGCACGATCGAGACACCCATGTCGGCGAACCACGCATCGCCCTGGCTGTCGCGGTCGCAGTTCAGCGTCTTCGGATCGCCGAACGTCTCAAACGGAACGAAGGGATGCAGCAGCCCATCGGAACCGATCTTCCGCGCGCGCAATGGGCTCCACATGTTGTAGCAGGAAACTGTAACCGCCGAATCGTAGTCCGGATTGCGGCGCAGAGCCTCGATCCCCTCGCGCAGTTGCGCCGCCGAGATGGTCGGCGCGTTGGCCATCAACAGAACATAGAGTTCCGGCGTACGCCCCTCGCCGGCAAGCTCCTTGGTGACCACCTCGTGGGCGTGCTGATAGGCGTGCTCGCCGAGCGCTTCCTTGGTGCAAAGATGCGGCGGCCGCTCGATGATCCGCGCGCCGTAGCTGCGGGCGATGTCCTTGATGCGGGGGCTGTCGGTCGACACGTAAGTGCGCTCGATCTCCGCCACCGCGCGCGCCGCTTCGAGCGGCCAGGCGACCATAGGCTTGCCGAGCACATTGGTGACGTTCTTGCCCGGATAGCCGGTCGAGCCTTCACGGCCGATCAGAATGGCGACGATCATGAGATTTTTGCTCCGCGTATCCGGGTCTCGAATGTCTGTTCCACGGCCGTGCTCCCGGCGGCCTCGACGTGCCCCTGCTCCTGCTCCCGTGCATGATCGATGCGCTGCAGATAATCGAGAATGCCGAGGCCGAGGTCGATGTAGGTGCTGCGCATCAGACGGCGGCCCAGCTTGGGTGTATAATTATACGGGCTCTGCACGTAATGGCCGGCCGGGCTCATCGCCTGGAAATTCAGCTCGATATCGCCGCCCATGATCTCACGGATCATGCCGAGCATGTCGCGGCTCGTCATGCGTTCACGCCCGGTGAGATGGATGTACTGGTTGGCGAATTCCGGTCCGAGCACGTCGACGCTCATCGCCGCGGCGTCGAGCACGTGAATGTATTCGCGAACCTCCTCGCCGGTTCCGTAATAGTCGATGCGCCGTTCCGTCAGCGCCTGAGACAACAGCCGGAACACGCTGTTGCTGCGGTCGGCACGCGGCCCGTAGAGCGAACCGAACCGCAGCACGGTGAATTCGAGCCCGAAGCGGTCGTGGTAATCGCCGATCAGGTGTTCGCACGCCTGCTTGGTCGTGCGGTAGAACGAGCCCTGGTTGGAGTACACGTAGATCGAGCTTGCGAACACGACACGGCGCACGCGATGCATTCGCGCCGCCTCCAGCACGTTGACGGTCCCCATCACGTTCACTTCGACCGCCCGGCGTGGCGAATCGAGCGCTTCGTTGATGTCGGCCATCGCCGCCAGATGATAGACGGCCTCGCACCCGCGCATGGCCTTGGCGATGGCGTCGGAATCCAGAATATCTCCGACCGTCATTTTCTGGTCCGACCGCAGCCAACGCGACGGCGCGAGATCGAACACCACCACCTCGTGACCCGCGTCGCTCAACGCGTCGGCGATGTGGCTGCCGAGAAAGCCGCTGCCGCCGGTGACCATCACTTTCATGTGCAACCCTCTGCCCTCAGCTTCGCGGGTCCGCCGGACGTGCCGAGCCCTGCTCCGAAGCGCTCCAGTTCCGATTCGAAATCCGTGAGATCGGGAACGATGCGGACACCCTCGCCGAACGGATTGTCGAGACCGGGCGCGACGATGCCGAGGAACGGCACGCCGCAACTGCGCGCTGCCGCGAGGTCCGTGGCGGCATCGCCGACGAACACGCACTGCGCTGCCTCGAAGCCGTGCCGGGTCAGCAGGTCGGCGAGAATGTCAGGCTTGCTGCGCGGGCTTCCGTGCAGCTCGACGAAGTAGCGGTCGAGACCGCGCGTCCGCGCGATGCGCCGCAATTCGTCCTCCGGGGTGCCCGACACGACGAACAGCGGCGTGCGGCCGCAATATCGCTCCAGCACCGCACGGGCCCCCCGAATTTCGCCGCAGTTCGCCACCGCATCGGCGACGAGATCCTCGAAGCATCGGCCGAGTTCCGCACTGTGCTCCGGCGTAAGCGGCCGGCGCAGAATATCCGAATAGATGAGCTCGAACTTGCGATAGCGGCTGAAGCCGCCGAACCGGCGATGCAGCGCCACGATCTCCGCGACGTGCTCGGGCGTTTCCGCCGCAAACAGCCGGCGCATCGCTTCGGTCTTGATCTCGACCGAGTCGAGGATGACGCCGTCGAAGTCGAAGATCAGCGCGTCCGGACTCATTGCGCAGACACCAGGCGGTCGGCGGCGATCACGTACTCGGATTCCGGCACGGGGGTGCGGAACGGTTCTCCACGCGCAAAGCGCACCGCCTCCTCGGCCGCTTCGAGCTCCATGCGGAGCCGGCAGTCACGCGTCATCGAGCCCATGTGGCAGGTCAGGATCGCCGTCTCGCAAAGGGTCAGCGGCCCGGCATAAGGCTCATCCTCGAACACGTCGACCGCCGCACCCGCAATGCGCCCGGCCTGCAAGGCCGCGGCAAGCGCCGCCTCGTCGACCAAACCGCCGCGCGCCGTATTGACCAGAACCGCGTCCGGCCGCATCGCGCCGAGCTCGGCCGCGCCGATCAACCCACGCGTCTTCGGCGTCAACGGAACATGCAGCGACACGATGTCGGCACGCGCCAGGAGCTCCGGGAAGTTCACCCACTCGACCTGATCGCTGCCGGCGAACGCCATTGGAGCGAGGATGTCATGCGCGAGGATACGCACGCCCGGGAAGCCTCCGAGCAGATGCCCGATCACACGGCTGCCGATGCGCCCGCATCCCACGATCCCGACCGTCGATTGCGACAGCCGGCGACCGTTGTGGCGAATCCAGCTCCCGGCGCGCAGGCCGCGATCGGCGCGACCGACGCCGCGCAGCAGGTCGAGCGTCAGGCCAACCGCAAGCTCCGCCACGGCGGGCGACGGCCCGTCCGGCGTGTAGCTCACCGCGATTCCTTGGCGGCGCGCCGCGAGAAGATCGACGCCGTCGAGCCCGATGCCGACGCGGCAGATCGCCTTCACGGTCGCAGCCGATGCGAGTGCGCTCGCGGTGATCGTCTCGGTGCCGGCGATCACGATGTCGAAGCCGGCGATGACGTCGCCAACCTCCTCGGATCTCAGCCGGCGGCCGAGCGGGTTGACGACCGTCTCGATGCCGGCCTCCGCGAGAATTTTCAGCGGCGCCGGGTCGATCGCCCCGAACGGCACCGTCGTCACGATGGCGCGCATGGTGTTGGACCTTCCGATCACGCTGCGCGTCCCTCGGCTTCGGCGCGCAGGATTTCCCAGGGCGATCTGTCGGCCGCGTCGGGAGAGCGCAGAAACGCGTGCTCATACGCGCGATAGAGCGCTTCCGACACAGGCTGCGGAACGAGCTCCGCTGGCTCGAAACGGTCGGCATTGACCCGGCGCAGTCCGAACCAGCTCGACATCCGGGCGACGGCGCCGCGATAGCTCGACCGTTCGATCTCGTCCGTCGTCACGAACAAAAGCGGCCTGCGGAAGAGCACCGCAAAGGAGACCGCCGTGCTGACGTGGGATAGGACCAACGCGCTCTCGCGGACCAGTTCGGCCGTGCGGCCGACCTCCGCCATGCGCACGCGAATCGGGTCTGGAACAGTTCCGCTCGTCTTCGGGTGCGGCGCCACGACGACCCTCAGCCCGGTCTTGGCCTCGACCGCACGAAACAGCCGCTCGATCGACGGCCAATAGCGCTCGGCCGTGACCGGAGAGCGGAGCCCCAGGATCTCGAAATCCGGGTGATCGGGGAATGCCTCATCGAGAAACACCGCAGTCCCCCGACTCTCGACGGGCCGATCTCGCAGAGTGTTCGCCGTCATCTGGTCGAAGCTCGAGACGGCGACCCGGCGCGCCGTCCAGGCGCGCGGCAGCCTCGAGGCACACGCAAGAGCGGCCGTGCCGGCCGTCAGCCAAAGCCACGGCGGCTGCAATCGGAAATAATCGAAGCCGTCGGCGGTCATCTCGGACAGCAGCCGCCGCACGCGATGCAGCGCCCCGCGAATGTCCTCCCACCGGAGCTCGAGATATTCGGCGAGCGAGAGCGCAGCACGTTTACTGCGCAAGCGCGTAAGCGGCAACAAACCAAGGTCGACCGCCGCATAGGCGACCCGATGGCGCTTGAGCAAACGAAACAACGGGCGCGTCACTTTCGAAAGCCGCGCCTCCAGCAGGACGACGTCGTTTTTCTTCAATTGGGCCAGCAGGCGCTCCAACTCGTCCAGCGTGGCGGTGACGATGACCCCTTCCATCGTGCGGAAACGGCCACGCGCACCGGCCCCCGCCCCTTGCCCGAGCGCTCGTCCCACTTCGACCGGCATGATCTCGTAGCCGGCGGCGGCGAATTCTGCGCAGCCGAACCGCTGCCAGTCGCGCTCGGTGAACCGGATCTCGGAGAGGATCACGTAACGTGCCATGTCAGCCCGGGCGACGGGTTCGCCCGAACAGGATCGCCATTTCGTCGTCGAGGAGGAGCTTGTGCTCGATCTCGAAAAGGCCGGCGAAAACTTCCACGAGCTCGCCGACCGACTTGACCATCCCGATCGGGTTCGCCGGGACGTATTCGGCGACCAGACAACGATCGGCCATGCCGGCGACCGTCTCCAGAAGCTCCCGCCAGGACGGAACATAGGCGAGGACGGCCTGAAGAGTGACGAGATCGAACCGCGCTCCGAGGCTGCCGATATCGCTCGCGTCCATGCAGCGGAAGTCGATGTCGGGAAAGCTCGCCCTCGCCTTGGCAATGGCGGTCGGAGAAATATCGATGCCGACGACCCGGTTGTTGCGTCGTTTGAAGAACTGTGCGGCCGTCCCCTTGCCGCAGCCGATCTCCAGCACGCTGTCGAAGTTGTATTCGGCGACGAGCGCGAGCGCCAGCCGCAGCCGGAGATGGCGCGCGTCGTGGCTGCGCCAACTATCGAACCGCTCGCGATCCTCCGCCGCATACATGCCTTCGAAATCGCCGACCAGCCGTCGCTGCGCCTGGTCGAAAACGTATTTGTGATATTCCGCCACGCCGAATTCCTAGGCTGCCGGCTCGGGTGCGAGGTCGAGCTGCTGGGCATCGAGCATCGCACGATAGTGGCCGTTTTGGGCGGCGAGCTCGTCGTGCGAACCAAGCTCGACGATCCGTCCGTTGCGCATGACGGCGACCCGATCGGCCCGGCGCACCGTCGAGAGGCGATGCGCGACGACCAGAATGGTCCGGTCGCGCCGATAGGAATCAATCATGCGTTGGATCGCCTGCTCGGTC
>CAYVBN010000153.1:0-5880 GCA_964449645.1 uncultured Hyphomicrobiales bacterium | reverse complement strand
GCCTTGCAGTCCTCGACCGTCGCCTCGTTCGGCATGTTGATGGTCTTGGAGATGGCGCCCGAGATGAACGGCTGCGCCGCCGCCATCATGCGGATGTGGCTTTCGACCGAGAGATAGCGCTTGCCGGTGCGCCCGCACGGATTGGCGCAGTCGAACACCGGGTAGTGCTCGGGCCGCAGGTGCGGCGCGCCCTCGACCGTCATGGCGCCGCAGACGTGGATGTTGGCGGCCTCGATCTCGCGCTTGGTGAAGCCCAGATAGGCGAGCATGTCGAAGGAGGGCTTGATCAGCTCTTCGGCCGGAATGTCGAGCTCGGTGCGGCAGAACTCCTCGCCCAGCGTCCATTTGTTGAAGGCAAATTTGATGTCGAACGCGGTTGGCAGCGCCTTCTCGACGGCGGCGATCGCCGCGTCGGTGAAGCCTTTGGCCTTGAGCGTCGTGTGATTGATGCCGGGCGCGTTCGACAGCGTGCCGTGACCGACCGCGTAGGCCTCGATCTCGGCGATCTGGCTTTCCGTGTAGCCGAGCACGCGCAGGGCTTCCGGCACCGCGCGGTTGATGATCTTCCAGTAGCCGCCGCCGGCGAGCTTCTTGAACTTCACCAGCGCGAAGTCGGGCTCGATGCCGGTCGTGTCGCAATCCATGACGAGGCCGATCGTGCCGGTCGGCGCGATCACGGTGGCCTGCGCGTTGCGGTAGCCGTGCTGCTCGCCGAGCTCGAGCGCGCGGTCCCAGGCGCGCTTGGCGTGCTCGATGAGCTGCGGATCGGGGCAGGCGGCGTGGTCGAGCCGCACCGGCGGCGTCGCCACCTTCTCGTAACCGGTCTTCTCGCCGTAAGCCGCGCGGCGGTGATTGCGGATCACCCGCAGCATGTGGTCGCGATTCTTCTTGTAGCCCGGGAAGGTGCCGAGGATCGACGCCATCTCGGCCGAGGTCGCGTAGGCGACGCCGGTCATGATGGCGGTGAGGGCGCCGCAGATCGCGCGGCCGGCTTCCGAATCGTACGGAATGCCCGACGACATCAGGAGGCCGCCGATATTGGCGTAGCCGAGCCCGAGGGTGCGGTACTCATAAGAGAGCTGTGCGATCTCGCGCGACGGGAACTGCGCCATCAGGACGGAGATTTCCAGCACGATGGTCCACAGCCGCACCGCGTGCTCGTAGCCCTCGACGTCGAACTGGCGCGTCTTCTCGTCGCGGAAGGTGTGGAGGTTGATCGAGGCGAGATTGCAGGCCGTGTCGTCGAGGAACATGTACTCCGAGCACGGATTGGAGGCGCGGATCGGCCCCGAAGCCGGGCAGGTGTGCCAGTCGTTGACCGTCGTGTGATACTGCAGGCCCGGATCGGCCGAGGCCCAGGCGGCGTGCGCGATCTTCTCCCACAGGTCGCGCGCCTTCACGGTCTTCGCCACCTTGCCGGGCTTGGTGCGCCAGGTCAGATCCCAATCCCCGTCGGCTTCAACGGCTTTGAGAAATTCGTCGGTCACCCGCACGGAATTGTTCGAGTTCTGGCCGGAGACGGTGAGATAGGCCTCCGAGTCCCAGTCCGTGTCGTAGGTGGGGAATTCGATGTCGGTGTAACCCTGCTTGGCGAACTGGATCACCCGCTTGATGTAGTTGTCGGGCACGAAGCTCCTGCGCGCGGCCTTGATCTCGCGCCGCAGCACCGGGTTCTTCTCCGGATCGAAGCAATCGTCGCCGGAGCCGGCGCAATTCACGCAGGCCTTGAGCACGGCGCGCAGATGCCGCTGGTTGATCTTCGAGCCGGTGACGAGGCTCGCGACCTTCTGCTCCTCCAGGACCTTCCAGTTGATGTACTGCTCGATGTCGGGGTGATCGACGTCGACGATCACCATCTTGGCGGCGCGGCGCGTCGTGCCGCCCGATTTGATGGCGCCGGCGGCGCGGTCGCCGATCTTGAGGAAGCTCATCAGGCCGGACGAGCGCCCGCCGCCCGACAGCCGCTCGCCTTCGCCGCGCAGGCGCGAGAAGTTCGAGCCGGTGCCCGAGCCGTATTTGAACAGCCGCGCCTCGCGCACCCACAGGTCCATGATCCCGCCCTCGTTGACGAGATCGTCGTTGATCGACTGGATGAAGCAGGCGTGCGGCTGCGGATGCTCGTAGGCCGATTTCGATTTGGTGAGCTTGCCGGTCTTGAAGTCGACGTAGAAATGGCCCTGGCTCGGCCCGTCGATGCCGTAGGCCCAGTGCAGGCCGGTGTTGAACCACTGCGGCGAGTTGGGCGCGACCATCTGGGTCGCCAGCATGTAGCGCAGCTCGTCGAAGTAAGCGTGCGCGTCGGCTTCCGAATCGAAGTAGCCGCCCTTCCAGCCCCAATAGGTCCAGGTGCCGGCGAGACGGTCGAACACCTGCCGCGAGGAGCGCTCGCCGGTGGTGCGCTCGTTTT
The DNA here is from genome assembly GCA_964449645.1 of uncultured Hyphomicrobiales bacterium. Taxonomy (GTDB): domain Bacteria; phylum Pseudomonadota; class Alphaproteobacteria; order Rhizobiales; family Xanthobacteraceae; genus CAYVBN01. The sequence goes on along the minus strand of CAYVBN010000153.1, from coordinate 3,473 downwards.
CCGGCAGCGCCTTCAGGGCCTCCTCGTCGGCGACCGATCGCCACAGCCACGACGGGACGGTCTCTTCCTCGACCTTCTTGAGAATCGTCGGCACGCCGGCCTTGCGGAAATACTTCTGCGCCAGCACGTCGGAGGCGACCTGCGACCAGAACTCCGGCACCTCGACGTCGTCCGCGTGAAACACCACGGACCCGTCGGGGTTGCGGATCTCGCTGGTGGTCAGGCGGAACGCAATGTCCGCGTAGGGAGACTGGCCCTCTTTCGTGTATCGCCGCTCGATCCGCATCTGCTGCCCCTTGATTTGCTGGGCACCGACGCCGCCCGTAAGCATAGCGCGCCGACACCCGTCCGGCGACGCAGGCCTGATCCCCGCCCGCGCCACACCCCTGATCGCTCGTTTCTCTGTCTGACGCCTGGTACGCGGGTCTCGGGTACCGCCGGAGCGATCCCGGGTTGTTGTTTACGGCGGCCGTCCGATCCTCGGCTCGGTGGGAAGGACAAACGCCTGTCCGCCTCTCAAGCCATATGGGCCCGGCGGTCCGGCGTTGCGAGCCTTCTGGGATCGGTCCGGCGAGACGAGATACGAGCCGCGCCGCAGGACTGAAAAGCTAGGACAACTCCGTCGCGCCCGTCAACACCTAGTACGGAAAGCTAAACGAACCCCTAAATGTGGTGGACTTATGTGAATTGTGGGGAGGGAATCGCGGGCGACGGCGGAAGTATCAGATATCGCGGCGAGATTCGGAAGGCCGTGGGCAGGCCGGGGTTGGGATAAGCTGTTCATAGCCCCGTTACCCAGATGCCACAGCCCACATCCGGCCACAAAGCGGGCCGTGGAGCGGCCGGATTCGCCGGCCGCCAAGGCCGTCCTGAGGCCGAATTGGCCCCCGGAGAGCCGCGGAGAATCGCCCGGATGGGTGAAAAGGTGCCCTTTCGGCCAAGCCGGACCGCCGAATCGGCCTCTTGCCGCGGTCCTCGCCGGCAGCGATTCGCGGCTTCTGCTCAAAGCCTTGCGGGGAAGACCTGAGACGCGGCAGCGGATTGCCGTGGCGCTATTCGGTTCGCGCCGGTCTGATCGCCTTCGTCGCCGCCCCGTCCGCCTCGCGGTCGCCCGCGACCGCGATCTCGGCCCGGGTGCGGGGCAGGGAATCGGGACATTCCGCCTGCAGGAAAGCGACGAGCTTCTCGCGCACCTCGCAGCGCAGGTCTCCGAGCGCGCCCGAATTCGCCGCGCTGACGAGAACGCGCAGCTCGAGCGTGCGCTCGGTCGCGTCGTTCACCTGCAGCTTCATGAGCTTGCCGTCCCAGAGCGGGGAGGCGCCGACGATCTCCTGCAGCTTCTCGCGCACGCGTGCGACCGGCACCGAATAGTCGACGTGAAGCGCGACGGTGCCGATCAGCTCCGCGCTCTCGCGCGTCCAGTTCTGGAACGGCTTCTCGATGAAGTAGCTGAGCGGCACGATCATCCGCCGAAGATCCCAGAGCTTCACGACCACGTAGGTCGACGTGATCTCCTCGATGGTGCCGAACTCGTTCTCGAGCATCACCGAATCGCCGAGCCGGATCGGCTGCGCCACCGCGAGCTGCACGCCGGCGATGAGGTTGCTGAGCAGCGGACGCGCCGCGAGGCCGGCGACGATGCCGGCAACGCCCGCCGAGGCGAACAGGCTGACGCCGAATTGCCGCACCGTATCGAAGGTCATCAGCATGGCGCCGATCGTGACGATCACCACCACCGTGTCGACGGCGCGCCGCAGGATGCGGACCTGCGTCATGTGCTTGCGGGCGAGCAGGTTGTCGGTCGAATCGATTTGAAAGCGCGCCAGATAAAGGTCGGCCCCGATATCGACCGCGATCAGCGCGATCCATCCGAGCAGGCCGAAGAAGACCAGCCCGAGGCAGCGCGAGATCCATTCCGCCGTGGTTGCATCGAACGGCGCGGACGGCAGCACGATCCCCATGGCGAGTGCCACCAGCGCGAGCCGGCTCGGGCGCCGCGTGCGGCCGAGGAGAGACAGCGCATAGGGATGGCGCCGCGCCAGAGCGCGGCCGATGGCGGCGGTGGCGATCGCGTGCAGGGCGGCGGCGATGATCGCCGCGACCGCGAGCCAGATCACGCCGACCACCCAGGGCGGCACCAGCTCGAAAAAATCGGTGAGGTACGAGAGGATGGAATCGAAGCTCACGTCGGCCACCTTCGTGGGTACGTTAGCACGGCGGACGGAGGACTTGCCGGGTGACTTCCCGGGTAACGCATTCGTCCGCCGCCGGGGTCCGTGCTCCTGGTGCGCGTGGAATATCCCGCGCCGCCCGCCGCAGGGGACCTGTTCGCACCTTGCGGGTCCGCGCAGATCGGCCGCGGCTGGACAGGGCGCGCCCGAACTGGCATGAACCGGTCGCATTTCGTCCCTGGCGGCCCTCGAACGATGAAGACTTTTCTGCTTCGCCTGTTCACGTGGTGGAACGGCCAGACGTTCGGCACGCAGCTCTGGACGTGGCTCTACGGCGAGTTCGTCGGCGAGGACGAGGCGGGCAATCGGTATTATCGGACCAAGGGCGGTGCAATCGACCCGGTTCTCGGCTTCGAGCGCCGCTGGGTGATCTACAACGGCTACGCCGAAGCATCTGCCGTCGGACCGGCCTGGCACGGCTGGCTGCATCATACGGTCGACGTCCCACCGACCGAGGAAACTGTCACGCCGCGCCCGTGGTGGAAGCCGCATCGGCCGAACCTCACGGGCACGCCGGGCGCCTACCGCCCACCGGGATCGACGCTGGCACAGGGGCGCCGGCCGAAGGCGACCGGCGACTACAAGGCTTGGCGGCCCGGCCAGTAACTGTCCTTTCGGATCATTTCTGAATGCTGTCGACGCGCGGGCGAAGGCTGCCTGTGCGCCGCCCTTTCCCCGCCGTAATGCGCGTGTTAACCCGATTCATCCCGGTGCGCCGCAAGCCCGCCGGGCCGGCGGATCCGGTCCGCCGAACGGCCGCCGTTGGGGCGGAGACGTCGCGCGAGGTCCCGTTGAAGCACTTTGCCCCCGCAGCCGCCGCGCTCGGCCTGTTGCTCGCGGCATCATCGGCCAACGCTCAGTTCGGGACGATTTTTGGCGGTCCGCCGCGCCCGCCGGCCGACGTTCCTGGTGGCGGGACGTTCCGCCAGCCGCTGCCGCCGCCATCCGAAGCCATGCCGCCCGAGGCCTTGCCGCCGGAACTGCCGCCCGAGGAAGCCGACGAGGAGCCGCCCGGCAACACGCCGCCGCCGATCATCCGGTCGCAACCGTTGCCGCCGCCGCCCGGCACCGCGCCAAGCGCCCTGCCGCCGCCAAGCAATCTGCCGCCGCCCGTGCAGCAGGGCGCCCTGCCGCGTCCGCCCGGCGCAGCAGCGCCCGGGCAACCGGGTCAGTCCGTCCAGACGCCCGCGCCGCTGCCCGGCCTGCCGTCCGGCCCGCGCCAGCCGCGCGGCACGCCGCAGC
>CAYVBN010000152.1:0-2243 GCA_964449645.1 uncultured Hyphomicrobiales bacterium | reverse complement strand
TCGGTCTCGCCATCAGCGGCATCGAAACGAGGCTCACCGCGTCCACGGCGGCGCATCCCCGCGTCGTCGGTCCCGAGAGCGACCGTGTGCGCGCCCACCTCGCCGCGATGGAACGCGACCTGGCGCTCGAAACGGCGCATGCGATCCATGTCGAAGAGGTCGTTCCGGCGCACGCCGGATTGGGGTCCGGCACGCAGATCGCGCTCGCGGTGGCGGCCGCCGTGCGCCGTCTGCACGGCTTGCCGCTCGACGTTGCGGGCGATGCAATCCGCCTCGGCCGCGGCGCGCGGTCGGGCATCGGCGTCGGCCTGTTCACGCGCGGCGGGCTGGTCGTGGACGGCGGCCGCGGGCCGCGCACGGGCGTGGCGCCCATCGTCAGCCATCTGGATTTCCCCGAACCGTGGCGCGTTCTGCTCGTGATCGATCCGAAGCGGCATGGCGCCCATGGGCCGGACGAAGCCGCGGCCTTTGCCGGACTGCCGCGTTTTTCCTCCGCCGAGGCCGCCCACTTGTGCCGTCTGGTGCTGATGAAGGCGCTTCCGGCACTCGCCGAACACGATATCGCGAGCTTCGGTGCGGCGATCCAGGAGCTGCAGACGCGCCTCGGCGACCACTTCGCGCCGACGCAGGGCGGAAACCGCTTCAACAGCCCGGAGGTTGCCGCGGTCCTGGAACGGCTCGCCGCCGAAGGCGCCTTCGGCATTGGCCAGAGCTCGTGGGGACCCACCGGCTTTGCCTTCGCGCCGTCACGCGAGGAGGCGCAGCGTCTGCTGCAGCTCGCGCGCGGCCTCCCCGCCGCGCAGGCTCTGGACATTCGCGCATGCCGGGGGCTCAATCGCGGCGCGGAGATCATAGTCGGCGCGGCCGCGTACGCGCCGGAATCGTGACGACAGAGCATAGAGGCGTAGAGCGGGAGGTGGCGTCGTGGCCGACAAGCACATCCTTCACATGGTGACCCCGCTCAAACACATGAGCCCGTTCGACGCCAACATGGCGGTGGATGCCGGCTACGACGCGGTGCTGAGCTACACCAACGTGACGCTCGATGAGGTGACCGGCCTCGTGCAGGACGCGATCTTTTCGCGCCCCCCGAAGATCGGCGTGCGGACCGGGATGTTCTTCGGCGGCAAGAACGCAATTCTCGCGCTCGACATGCTCTCGGCGGCGAAAAAGGCTCTGGTCCCGCCGTTCGGCATGTCGTTCTTCGCCGATCCGGCCGGCTCCTTCACGACCGCGGCCGCCATGGTGGCGTGCGTCGAAAAGATGCTGACCGACCGCAAGTCGCGCAACCTGAAAGGACTGCGGGTCGCGGTCTTCGGCGCGACCGGCGTGGTCGGCTTCTCCTCGGCCGTTATCGCGGCGCTCGAGGGCGCGGCTGTCACCCTGGTGGGCTACGACGGGATCAAGCGGGTGAGCGACGGGGCCCGCGAGATCGAGACACGCTTCGGCGTCCACGTCGGGGCCGCCGACGGCAGCACCGAAGAGAAGAAAACCGCGATCCTCGCTGACACGGACGCCGTCTTTTGCGCCGGACGCGCCGGAACGCGTATCCTGTCGGCGGACCAATTGGCTTCGGCGCGCCATCTGCTGATCGCCGCCGACGTGAATGCAGTCCCGCCGGCCGGCGTCGAAGGCCTCGACGTCATGGCGAACGGCGCGGAATTGACCTCCGCCGGCGCGCTCGGGATCGGGCCGCTCGCGATCGGCAACGTCAAGTACAAGACCGAGTTCGGCTTGTTTCAGAAGATGATCGATGCCACCAAACCCGTTGCATTCGACTTCCGCGACGCTTTCACGCTCGCACGCGAGCTTGTCTCCTAGGATCACACCCGTGCTGATCGCCGCCGCCTCGGGTCGAGCCCTCGCCGCATCGGCGCGCCGCGGTGATTATGCGCCCCTCGTCGCCGACTTCTTCGCCGATCAGGATCTCGACGCGACGGCCGAAGGAACGGTGCGGCTTGTCGCCGGTCTCGTGCACGGCATGGACGGAAACGAGGTGGTCACGGCGCTTGCCGCTCTGGCGGAAGAGCGCGTGGTCGCCGGCGTGGTGTGCGGCACCGGTTTCGAGGATCGACCCGAGCTGCTTGGTGAGATCGCCCGGCGCTGGAACCTGCTGGGCAACAGCCCCGAGGTCGTGGCGAAGATCAAGGATCCGCTCGCCCTGGCGGCGATTTGCCGACGCTGCGGCATTCCGCATCCGGAGACGACGCACACGCCGCCACCCGATCCGGCGCGCTGGCTCA
>CAYVBN010000151.1:0-2561 GCA_964449645.1 uncultured Hyphomicrobiales bacterium | reverse complement strand
ATTCGCTTTAACTGCGATTAATGCTTCAAATTAAGAGCCGAAATCATTATTCCGCCAGCAGGGTCGGCTCTCATGAACATCTACCCCGGCGCGGTGACGAGCGGGTTGACCGGCAATCCCCTCGTCGCGCGCCTGAAGCATTACATCGATCTCGACGACGACGATCTCGAGAGCCTGCGCGGGCTGATCGAAGGCGAACTCACCGTCAAAAAAAGACGCGACCTGGTGGTCGACGGCTACGAGTTTCGCAAACTGTGCTTCATCTGCGACGGCTTCGCCGCACGTTACAAGCTGCTGCGCAACGGCAAGCGGCAAATTCTCAACGTGCTGCTGCCGGGCGACGTCATCGGCCTGCCGGGCAGCTTTCTCGAACGCGCCAACTACTCCGTGATCGCCATCACGGACATGAGAATCCAGGTGTGCGCGCTCGATGCCTACGTGCAGCTCTGCTACAGGCGACCGAAGTTCGGCCTGGCGTTGAGCTGGCTCGCGGTCATGGAAGCAGCGCTTTATGCCGAACACATCATCGACACCGGCCGCCGCACGCCGCTCGAACGGCTCGCCCGCTTCCTGCTGGAGCTGCACGCCCGGCTGGACACGGTCGGACGCGCGGGGCCGTCGGGTTTCGAGCTGCCGTTCTCGCAGGAGGTTCTGGGCGATGCGCTCGGATTGAGTGTTCCGCATCTCAATCGCATGTTCGCGCAACTGCGCGCCGAAGGTCTCATCACGATCAACAATCATCGGGTCGACTTCACCAACCCCAAGGGACTCCAGGTGCTGGGCCACTTCCAGCCGCTCAATCTCGCGCGCATTCCTCCGCCGAACCAGAAACAGTCGTTTCTCTGATCAACGTTTCTCTGATCGGAGGACAAAACACTCCGCGCCGCGGCGCCCGTCACGCCGGCGCGCCCCGCGCGGCTTTCTCTCGCCTTCGGGCTTGTGGCGCGCGACATGGGGCTTCTGTACCATCGCGGTCGGAGCAGATGGACGGCCATAGGATGGCTTTATGAACGGGTTGAGCAAACGTTCGGGCGGCCGGCCAAGGATGGCATGAGGTGTCCGTGCCCGCGCTGCCGACGGTCTCGGTGCAGTTCTGGGGCGTGCGCGGCAGCGTTCCGTGCCCGGGGCCAGATACCGTGCGCTACGGCGGCAACACGCCGTGCGTCGAGGTCCGCTGCGGTGAGCACGTGATCGTCTTCGACGCGGGCACCGGGCTACGCGGACTCGGCAACGCTCTCCTGCAGCGCACACGCCACGTCGACCTCGACATCTTCCTCTCACACTGTCACCTCGATCACCTGCAGGGCCTTCCATTCTTCGGCCCGGCATTCGTCGGCGGCCGCGTGCGGCTGTGGGCGGGGAATCTCGGTCCCGCCTATCGCCTCGAAGAGGTGGTGCGGCGGATCGTCGGTCCGCCGCTGTTTCCGATCGCGGTCGAGACGTTCAAGGCGGAGATCGAATATCACGACTTCGCCGCCGGCGAGGTGCTGGAGCCGCGCGCCGGCGTGGTGCTGCGCACGGCGCCGCTCGATCATCCCGACGGCGCGACCGGGTATCGCCTCGAATATGCCGGCCGCGCGCTCGCCTACCTCACCGACACGGAGAGCCGGTCGGAGGCTCACGACGACAACATCGTGTCGCTCGCCCGCGACGCCGATCTCGTCATTTTCGATTGCACCTACGGCGAGCGGGAGATCGCGTCCCATTTCGGCTGGGGTCACTCCACCCTGCAGCAGGGCCTGCGGCTCGCGGAGCGCGCCGGTGCGCGACGGTTCTGCGCCTTCCACCACGATCCGTCCCGCAACGACGCCGCACTCGACCGCATGGCGGCGGAAGCGGCGGCGGCCTCTCCGCACGCGACGATCGCGCGTGAAGGTCTCGTGCTCGACCTTTGAGGACGCGGGAGCCCGGCGGCGTCAGCTCGCCTTCGCGCTCGGATAGACGCAGCTCGCGTAACGGCCGAGAACCTCGGCGTAGTCTTCGATCGGTGCCGGACGGCCGACCAGATAACCCTGCATCTCGTCGCACGCCTCGCAGGCGAGAAAGGCCTGCTGCGCTTCCGTCTCGACACCCTCCGCCAGCACCGGCAGGCCGAGGCCGTGCGCCAGGCCGATGACCGCGCGCACGATCGTCGCCGCCTGCGGATTGCGCTCGATCTTGGCGATGAACGCCATGTCGATCTTGATCTTGTCGAACGGTATCGACTGCAGGTTGAGCAGCGAGGAATAGCCCGTGCCGAAGTCGTCGATGGCGATGCGCACGCCGAGCGCCTTGAGGCGGCGCAGGATCGCGACTGCGCGCGCGAAGTCGTCGATCAGCACGCTCTCGGTGACCTCGAGCTCGAGCCGATGTGGCGCGAGCCCGCTCTCGAGCAGGACCGAGTGAACGAGCCCGGCGAGATTTCCGTGGCGGAACTGCACCGGCGACACGTTGACGGCGAGGTTGAGCGGGCGCGGCCAGGAGGACGCTTCGTGACAGGCCTGGCGCAGGATGCTCTCGCCGATGGACAGGATGAGGCCGCTCTCCTCGGCGATCGGGATGAAAGTGCCGGGCAGGACGAG
>CAYVBN010000150.1:0-1805 GCA_964449645.1 uncultured Hyphomicrobiales bacterium | reverse complement strand
CGCGATTGAGGCGAGCCACCAGCAGCGGCCGGTCCGCACCGGAATTGAGCCCCAGCCGACCGCGGACATCGACGGCATCGATCGACCAATGCTGGAGCACGGCGGCGAGCCGTCGGCGCAGCTCGTCCTGATCGTCCTCGTTATTCCAGACCCAGGCGCGCGTCGGCTCGTGCACGTGTTCGCCGACGAGTTCGTTGCGGCCGATCGCACATGCGACAGCCAGCGCGATGCCGAGCGTCGATTTTCCGGCGCCGGGCGGCGCGACCAGCACGGTGAGGTTGCCGCGAACCGCGAATGATCCGATCAGCCAGCGCCGCCGGGGGATCATCGCGGCGTTGATGTTATCGGCCCACAGGATGTCGATCGGCGGTGGCGGCGAAGCTTCCGCTGCGATTTCATGCACCGGGTTCGGCACGTTCCATTTGCGCCGCGCGCCCTCGACCATGCGCGCGAGATCTCGGCGCGTCTGAGCGTGAGTCCATCCGGGAAGCGTCAGCCCTTCGGCCTGGCCGAGGATTTCCGCGTCGGACCATCCGCGTGCAATCCAGTGGGCGACAAGGCGCACGGCGTGATCGTGCCAGCGGTCGCCACCCCGGATTGCCGCGATGGCCTTCTCGACCGAGAGGCCTCCGATTGCGAGGTGCCCGTCGTGACGTTGAGGAGCGGAAACAACCGGAGCTGGCGCGGCCAATTCCGCCCTATACGGAGCCGCTGTCATGAGCGGGCCTGGTTCAGGCGCGAAGGCCCGAAGCAATTGGCTGAGAAAATACTCTTGCGGCCGGCCGTCGCGCGGAACGTGGACCTCGGTCCTTTCGAGGACACGGCCTTCCTTGGCGGGCCACGCCACCGAGCCGCCAAGCCGAAGCACCCGGCCGGGATTGACGACGGTCGGATCGCCGCCGATCGCCGAGGCGATGGCCGAGCAGAGCGAACGCAACTCCGCGGCATCCCGGCACGGCTCCGCGAGCCGCCACCACATCTGTGCCCGCGTGTGCGGATGCCGTCCGGTGACGACCGTCATGGTGGGCGGCACGCCACGCCGCTTGCAAGAGGCTATGGCGGGCGCGACCACATCGGAATCGACATCCGCCCAGATGCAGCTCGCCGCGTGAAAATCAGCGTCTGCACCGCGGCGATCGGGCGTTGCATTCGGCCGCCGCAGCGCCGCGCCAACATAGACATTGACGCCCGGCGTGCGATTGAGCGCGACAGCCCGTTCGATCAACTCGTCGATGCGGTCCGTCCCGAACAATGCGGCGGCCGAGAGCGCGCCATTGCGCGGATCGTTCCATGCGAGCTCGATCAAACCGTTATGCGCCCCGTCGAGATCGCCGAGGAAAACGTGCTCGAGCTGCCGGCGCATCGCATCGGAATCCGGCTCAAGAATGGGTGCCACGGCGTTCGACATTTCAGGGGGACTGAAGAGACAACAGGGTTTTCAGGACCGCGCGCATGGCTGCGATTTCCCGCTCGGCGGCTTCCGCCTTCATGCGCCCGGCGTTCACCCACTTCGGATAAACGCGCTCGCGCATCGCGATCTCGCGGCGAACGCACGCGATCTGGTCGGCGAATGAGATGCTCGGCGCGCCGTCGTTCATGGCGCGCCTCCCTTTCGAGGCATCGGCCAAACAAGAAGGCGCGAGATGTCCCTGAAATCATCCAACTCCCACAGCGGCGGCGGAGCATATTCAGGGGCCGGGGCGACCGCCGCGACGACCGATGCGAATACCTCACCTGGATCATCGATCTTGCGGCCGGTCCTCGGCCCGACAATCAGCGTCCGCTTGACGCCTTCCATAAGGGCG
>CAYVBN010000149.1:0-4962 GCA_964449645.1 uncultured Hyphomicrobiales bacterium | reverse complement strand
GAAGTGGATCCGGTCAAGCGCCGCATTTCGCTCGGCCTCAAGCAGACGATGCGCAACCCGTGGGAGGTCTTCGTCGAGCGGCATCCGCCCGGCAGCGTCATCGAGGGCGAGGTCAAGAACAAGACCGAGTTCGGCCTGTTCATCGGCCTCGACGGCGATGTCGACGGCATGGTCCACCTGTCCGACCTCGACTGGAAGCGTCCCGGCGAGGAGGTCATCGAGGAGTTCAAGAAGGGCGACAAGGTGCGGGCGAAGGTGCTCGACGTCGACGTCGAGAAGGAACGCATCTCGCTCGGCATCAAGCAGCTCCAGGGCGATCCCTTCGCGGAAGCCGGCGAGCTCAAGAAGGGCTCGGTCGTCACCTGCGAGGTGACCGACGTCAAGGAGGGCGGCCTCGACGTCAAGATCGTCGGGACCGAGTTCACCACCTTCATCAAGCGTTCGGAGCTGGCGCGCGACCGCTCCGAGCAGCGGCCGGAGCGTTTCGCGGTCGGCCAGAAGGTCGACGCGCGCGTCACGCAGTTCGACCGCAAGTCCCACAAGGTGGCGGTGTCGATCAAGGCGCTCGAAGTAGCCGAGGAGAAGGAGGCGATCGCCCAGTACGGCTCCTCCGATTCCGGCGCTTCGCTCGGCGACATTCTGGGTGCGGCCCTCAAGCGCGCCACGGAGAAGACCGAGAAGAAGGACTGATCGGCCGAAACCGACACTTCGGGGGCCACGGATGCGAACCGCGTCCGTGGCCCTTGCGTTTTCACCCTGCGTTTACCCTGGCACGTCGCTGGCCGGCGTCGTCGTTTTGCATCCTATAGGCAACGGTATGCGCGCCGGCCTGCCGATGGGTCATCGGATGGAGGCCGGGTGGGCATTGACCCGCGGCGCAGGCGGCGGCACCTTGCCGCCGGATCATCAAGGAGTTGAACGATGTCGCTCGACGCCGACCACATCGTCGATCGCCGCCGCATGCGGCGGAAGCTCACCTTCTGGCGCGTGTTCGCCGCCCTCGTGGCGATCGTCGCCGTGATCGCCATCGCGGCGGTCCTCACGGGCTCGGCGACCGGCCTGGGGGAACGCGGCTCCGGCCAGATCGCACGCATCTACGTGCGCGGCCTGATCCGCGGCGACCAGGAACGCACCGAGGCGCTCGACACGCTCGGCAAGTCGCGCGTGCGCGCCGTGATCGTGCACGTCGACAGCCCCGGGGGGACGACGGCCGGCTCGGAGCAGTTGCACGATTCGCTTCGGCTGCTCGCCAGCCGCAAGCCCATGGTGGTGGTCGTCGACGGGATGGCGGCGTCCGGCGCCTACATCGCCGCCATGGCGAGCGACCACATCGTCGCCCACGACACCTCGCTCGTCGGTTCCATCGGCGTGCTGTTCCAGTATCCGAACGTGACCGACCTGCTCAAGACGATCGGCGTCAAGGTCGAGGAGATCAAGTCCTCGCCGCTCAAGGCCGCTCCCAACGGGTTCGAGCCGACCAGTCCGGAAGCGCGCGCCGCCATCGAGGCGATCGTGATGGATTCCTATGCGTGGTTCCGCGGCCTCGTGAGCAGCCGGCGCCATCTCGAGGGCGACGCGCTCAACCAGGTGGCGGACGGGCGTGTCTTCACCGGTCGGCAGGCGCTCGGGCTGAAGCTGATCGACGAGGTCGGCACCGAGCAGACCGCGATCGCCTGGCTCGCGAAGGAGAAGGGGATCGATCCGAAGACGCCGGTCCGCGACTGGAAGCTGCGTTCGCGTTTCAGCGATTTCTCCTTCCTGCATCTCGGAGTGTCGGCGCTCGATGCCGTCGGGCTCGGCGCGATTGCAAGGCGAATCGACGAATCGGGCACCATCCAGGCAATCGATCGTCTCAACCTTGACGGTCTGTTGGCGCTTTGGCACCCTTCGCCGGCCAATTGACGAGCGACCTGCCTCCGGGCCGGTCATGCCGTGCAATCCGGGGGGTGGGAAAGGTTGGCAGCTTTCTCGAACGTTGAACGGCAGTCCCGATGATCAAATCAGAACTCGTCCAGCACATCGCCGCTCAGAATCCGCACCTCTATCAGCGAGACGTCGAGAACATCGTCAATGCCATCCTGGGGGAGATCGTCGCCGCGCTCGCACGCGGCGATCGGGTCGAACTGCGGGGCTTCGGCGCATTCTCGGTGAAGAACCGGCCGGCGCGCACCGGACGCAATCCGCGCACCGGCGCACACGTTTCGGTCGAACAGAAATACGTGCCGTTCTTCAAGACCGGCAAGGAAATGCGCGAGCGCCTCAATCGCAACAGCGACAGCGCTTGATTCACCGCCGGGCCGCGTCTCGCCTCCGAACGAGACGCACGGCCGGGCGACGAGGCCCCTGATGATCCGCAAGACCTTCATCGCCCTGGTGGTCGTGCCGCTCGGCATTCTGATCGCCGCGCTGGCGGTCGTGAACCGGGGTCCGGTGACCATCTCGCTCGATCCATTCAGCGCGGCCGCACCGGCGCTGTCCGTGACGCTCCCGCTCTATGGGCTGGTGCTGCTCGTCGTCGTCGCCGGGGTGGTGATCGGGGGCGCCGCGGCTTGGCTGCGGCAGGGCAAATGGCGCCGGTCGGCGCGCCGGCTCGACGCGGAGGTGCGCAACCTGCGGGCCGAGAACGACATCCTCAAGCGCCGGCTTGGCATGAAGCAGGATCCGCGCTGGTCGCGTCCGGCAGGGGCGCTGCCGCCGGCCAGCCTGAACTCGCCCGCCGCCTGACGCGGGAACTTAGCCCTTTGTTGCCAGTCTGTTAGCCGGAGGTGTCCAGCTCCGGGGCTCAGGTCCGCGCCCGTCGGGGCGAGACAATCCCCGCCCGGCGATGTAGAAGCTCGCCGGAGAGCATGATCCCGAAAGGTGGATAGCGGTTTCGGATAAGATCACGCCCCAATCGAAAAGTTGGAGCGGGATGACGATTCAATGATTAAGTCATCTCACTCCAACGCGTTTTCCGGTGAAATGGACGCCGGTTCGCCGTGGAAATGCGATCAGCAACGAGTTCAGAGCCCTGGCCCGATTCCAATGAGCGTACTCGTCAAGATTTGCGGCCTGACCACCGAGGATGCGCTCGACGCCGCGCTGGAGGCCGGCGCCGACATGGTCGGCTTCGTGTTCTTCGCGCCTTCTCCGCGCCACCTCGACGCCGCGGCGGCGCAGCGTCTCGGCGCCCGCGTGCAGAACCGGGCCCTCAAGGTGGCCCTTTCGGTCGATGCCGACGACGACCTCCTCGGCCGGAGCATCGATGCGCTCGTCCCCGATCTGCTGCAGTTGCACGGGCGGGAGACGCCGGAGCGCATCCGCGCCCTCAAGGCGCGCTTCGGCCTGCCGGTCATGAAGGCGGTGGCGATCGAGCGTGCAGGCGATCTCGCGCGCGTGCGCGACTACGTCGGCGTCGCCGACCGCATCCTGTTCGACGCCCGTGCGCCGCGCGAGGCGACGCGGCCCGGCGGGCTCGGCCGCGCCTTCGATTGGCGCATCCTCCACGATCTCGACGTTCTTGACCGCCGCGTTCCGTTCATGCTCTCAGGCGGGCTTGATCCGGACAACGTCGCCGAGGCGCTGGCGATCACGCGCGCCGAAGGGGTCGACGTCTCCTCCGGCGTCGAGCGCGCGCCCGGCGAGAAGGATCCGGACAAGATCCGCGCGTTCGTGCGCGCCGTCCGCGAATCGGAGCGCACCGGCCCGAAGAAAGTCGCAAGCAGCGCATGAGCATTCCACGGCCAAATTCGTTTCGCATCGGCCCTGACGAGCGCGGGCATTTCGGCATCTATGGCGGCCGCTTCGTCGCCGAGACCTTGATGCCGCTCATTCTCGATCTCGAGAAAGCCTATGCGGATGCCAGGAACGATCCGGTCTTTCAGCAGGAGATGGCCGGGTATCTGACGCACTATGTCGGCCGCCCGTCTCCGCTCTATTTCGCCGAGCGCCTGACCGATCACCTGGGCGGCGCGAAAGTCTATCTCAAGCGCGAGGAGCTCAATCACACCGGCTCGCACAAGGTGAACAACGTGCTCGGGCAGATCATGCTCGCGCGCCGCATGGGCAAGAAGCGCATCATCGCCGAGACGGGGGCCGGGCAGCACGGCGTGGCGACCGCGACCTTGTGCGCACGCTTCGGCCTGGATTGCGTCGTCTACATGGGATCGGTCGACGTCGAACGGCAAAAGCCGAACGTCTTTCGCATGCAGATGCTGGGCGCCGAGGTGCGGCCGGTGCAGTCGGGCTCGAAGACGCTGAAAGACGCGATGAACGAGGCGCTGCGCGACTGGGTGACGAACGTCGGGACGACCTTCTACTGCATCGGCACCGTCGCGGGGCCGCACCCCTATCCGATGATGGTGCGCGACTTCCAGTCGATCATCGGCCGGGAGACGCGCGAGCAGATGCTGGCCGCCGAAGGGCGGCTGCCGGACAGCCTGGTCGCCTGCATCGGCGGCGGCTCGAATGCGATCGGCCTGTTCCATCCGTTCCTCGACGAGGAGTCGGTCGAGATCTATGGCGTCGAAGCCGCCGGCCACGGCCTCTTGAGCGGCCTGCATGCGGCGTCGCTGAGCGGTGGGCGTCCGGGCGTGCTGCACGGCAACCGCACCTATCTGCTGATGGACGACGACGGGCAGATCAAGGACGCGCATTCGATCTCCGCCGGCCTCGACTATCCGGGCATCGGTCCCGAGCACTCGTGGCTGCGCGACGTCGGGCGTGTCACCTATCTCTCGGCGACCGACGACGAAGCGCTCGCGGCGTTCCAGCTTCTGTCCAAGCTTGAGGGGATCATCCCGGCGCTCGAGCCGGCGCACGCGCTCGCCAAGGTGATCGAGCTCGCGCCGCGCAAACCCAAGGATCATCTGATGGTGGTCAACCTGTCGGGACGCGGCGACAAGGACATTTTCGCCGTTGCCGAGCATCTCGGAGGCCGGATCGGATGACCACGCGCATCGATCGACCTTCCGCTCTCCTCTT
>CAYVBN010000148.1:0-2160 GCA_964449645.1 uncultured Hyphomicrobiales bacterium | reverse complement strand
GCGCAACAGCAAAGGCTACATCGCGCCTCAAAGCGACCCGCACGCACCCGTGCGGTCCGATAAGCTCGAGCCCGAATAGAGGGTTCTTTCCCCGCCATCGGCGGAGCGGATCAATGCGCCGGCTGCGCTGCGCCGGCGGGTTGCGGTTTCAGGGCGATGCCGAACAATCCCTTGCGGTTGAAGCGCCGCGGGTCCGGGGCGAGCGGTTCTGCGGTGCAGACCCGGCTGAAGCAGTCGGGATGCGCGGCAGCGAACGTCTTGAACGCCGGATTGACGTCGACGTCGTCGACGATCACCGCGCCGCCAGGGGAGAGATATTTCCACGCGAGGCCGAGCTCGAACGTGACATTGCGGTCCGTGTGGGCGCTGTCGTGGATGAACAGATCGACCTGCCCGAGCTTCGCCAGGAGCGCGGGAAGCCTGCGCCGGCTGGTCCCGGCGACGTAGGTCCATCGCTGGCGCAAGTGCTCACCGTCCACCGCAATTCCGACCTGCTGCCTGCTCTCGGGGTTGAACGGAGGCAAATCAACGCTCCAGAGATGTCCGGCTCCGTTGAGCTCGAGCGCTTCGAGAATGAAACGCGAGGTCATGCCGTGTGCCACGCCGGTTTCCACCACGACATTGGGACGCAAGCTGCGGATCAGCGTCCAGATGGCGCGCACGAAACCCGCATCGCCGTCGTTCCATTCGTGGAAGCTAAAGGGGCCGACTTTCACCCCTTTCTCACGCAGCGAACTGACGACGCGGTGCCACAGCGGCCAGAATTCCGCATCCGCTGACGCGGACGACGCACCGAGCCTGCCGTGCAGGTCGGTTTCCCAACCGAGGTCGACGTCGTAGCGGGGCACGGCCTCGCTCTCGAAGCGAGAGAGAACCATTTCCCGGACCAAGGTGAAGCTGTCGAGCGGGTCCCGCGCAACCTGCGAAAGAACCAGAAACGGATGACGTCGCAGCGTATCGAACATCGGATCGGCCCATATCAAAGCCGAAGCCGCCCCTGCGGCAGGCTAGGTCCGATCCAAACAAACAGCAAATAGCGTGTGCGTTAAAAAGTGCCCGGGCCTATGGCCGGCATCAATACGCACGATGATCCATCATTCGCCCAAAAAGAAACTGTGATTTCGCGGCTCAAGTCCCCTCCCCGGACTTTCCGTTCTGAGCGGCGCCGCCGAACTTGTTCGAGCGCGGGAATCCCTTGGGGACGATCCGGCCGGCATCGGCGCGGTTGCCGCGCCAGTCCACCAGCTCCTTGAGCGAGAGCGAGAACGTCCGGCCTGCCGAGTCGACCCAGGAGAGCCCGTCCGCGGCCTTGAAGGTCTTCACGTCCGACAGGCCGCCGTCCTTGTAGCGCTGCAGGCGAACGCCGCTGCCGCGCGCCATCTCGGGCAGTTGCTCCAGGGGGAAGATCACCATCTTGCGGTTCTCCCCGACACTGGCGACGAGATCGCCGTCCACTTCGGCGATCGCCTTCGCCTCGTCGGGCGCCTTGACGTTGAGAATCTGCTTGCCCTTGCGGGTGTTGGCGAGACACTCGTCTTCGGCGACGATGAATCCCTTGCCCTGATAGCTGGCGACCAGGAACTTGCGGCCGCCCACGTAGGGAAAGACCGAGACGAGATCGGCTTCCTGCTCGAGATCAATGAAGAGCCGCACCGGCTCGCCGTGTCCGCGTCCGCCCGGCAGCTTGCTGCCCTCGATGACGTAAAAGCGTCCGTTGGTGGCGAACAACAGGCACTTCGACGTGGTTTCCGCCGGAAAGGCGAACTTGAGCCGATCGTCGCTCTTGAAGCCGATGCCCGACAGGTCGGTGACGGTGCCGCGCAGCGCGCGAATCCAGCCCTTCTCCGACACCACGACGGTGATCGGCTCGCGCACCACCATCGCCTCCTCGATCGCCGCCTCGTCATGCTCCGGCGCTTCCGCGAAGCCGGTGCGGCGCTTTCCGAGCGGCGTTTTCGGGCCGAAGGTCGTGCGGATTTCCTTGATCTCGTCGGCGATCTTCTTCCACTGGCTCGCTTCCGAGCGCAGCAGCTCCTGAAGCGATTTCCGCTCCGCCCGCAGGTCCCTGTCCTCGCCGCGGATCTCCATCTCCTCGAGCTTGCGCAGGTTGCGCAGCCGCATGTTGAGGATGGCGTCGGCCTGAACGTCGGTGAGGCGGAA
>CAYVBN010000147.1:0-7744 GCA_964449645.1 uncultured Hyphomicrobiales bacterium | reverse complement strand
TGCACGTCGGCAACCGATTCGAGCGCGTGCCGCACTTCGTTGGTGAGCTTGCGGCCATCGATGTAGACCGCCGGGCGTCCGTCCTGCGGAATGACCGCGAAGCCGAGCGGCAGTGGCGTGTGGGCGACATCGCTGCCGCGGATGTTGAACACCCAGGCGAGCGCGTGCGGATCCGACACGACGAGCACGTCGGCGCGCAGCTTGGCGAGCTCGGCACGGACTCTGGCGAGCTTCTCCGCGGCAGGCTCGCCGGCGAAGCGCAAGTCGTGCACCACCACGGGTGCGAGCGGCGGCGCCGGCCGGTCCGTCCAGATGGCGTCGAGCGGATCGGAATCGAGTGCGATCAGCTTCGCTCCGGCGGCCGCGCATGCTTTCGCGAGCTTTTCCGCGCCGTCGACGGTGTGCAGCCAGGGGTCGTAGCCGAAGGTCTCGCCCGCCGCCAGATTCTTCTCGAGCCACGCGTCCGGCGGCGTGTCGACGAGGTGCTGAATGTTGAAGATTTGCGGATCGACCTGCTCGCGCGCCTGCAGCGTATAGCGTCCGTCGACGAAGAGCGCCGCCCGATCCGCAAGCACGATGGCGAGGCCGGCCGATCCGGTGAAACCCGTGAGCCACGCGAGGCGCTCCTCGCAGGCCGGCACGTATTCGTTCTGATGCCGGTCGGCGCGCGGAATGATGAAGCCGGCGAGCCCGCGGCGGGCAAGTTCCTGGCGCAGGGCCGCGACCCGAGGTCCGCTGGCGGCCCGGTCGGTCCCGTAGTCGAACGACTGAAATCGGGCCTCGAACATGAAGCGGAATGTATTGAGCGCAGCGACATCCGGCAACGGCTTGCGCCGCAACATCGTCATCCGTTGCGCGAATGTGAGAGCGAGACGATCGATGTGAGACGATCGATCGAGGGAGGCCCGTTTATCGTGCCGCGCTATTCGGCGTGCTGCGTGAGCCGCGATTTGAGGCGCGGTGTCGCCCAATCGAGGAAAGCGCGCACCTTCAGCGGAAGGAGCCCTTGCCCAATATAGACGAGGTTCACGGGCCACGGCGTCGGCTCGAAGGTTTCGAGCACGGTTTGAAGCGCGCCGGCGCGCCGCGCATCCGCCATCTGGTACGACAGGACGCGCGTGATCCCGATGCCCGCGACGGCGGCGTCGATCGCCGCTTCGGCGGTGTTGACGGTCAGTCGCGAATGGATCGGCACGACGATGTCGCCTTTCGGTCCCGTGAAGCTCCAGGCCCGGTCCGATTCCAGGCCCTCGAATGTGATGCTGTCGTGCTCGCGCAGGTCCTCGGGATGGTTCGGCACCCCGCGCCGCGCGAAATAGGCCGGACTGGCGCACACGACGCGGCGGATCGCCCCGACTTTGGTGGCGATGAGGCCGCTGCTCGGCAAAGCGCCGATGCGCACCGCCAGATCGACGTGATCCTCCATGAGGTTGATGACGCGATCGGCCAGGACGATGCGCAGATCGATCTCCGGATAGGCTTCGAGAAACGCGACCGCGATCGGCAGAACGTGCCGCCGCCCGAACACGACCGGCGCGGTGAGGGTGAGATCGCCCTTCGGGGCGGTGTACTCGCCCGCCGCGGTCCGCTCGGCCTCTTCCACCTGTTCGAGGATGCGCTTGCATGCGGCCGCATAGGACCGCCCCGCATCGGTGAGCGAGATGCGGCGGCTGGAGCGGTTGAGGAGCCGTGTCTTCAGATGCGCCTCGAGATCGGCGACCCGGCGGCTCACGGTCGCCAGCGGAACCCCGAGCCGCCGCGATGCCGCCGACAGGCTGCCCGTCTCCACCACGGTCAGCAGGATCGACATGGTGTCGAGGCGGTCCATGTATCCTTCCGGAATCCGAGAGGAATATTCTTGATTATCCCGGATATAGACCATTCACGGAAGGACGTATTTTGGCGCTCCCGCGCCGTCGACCAGGGAACAACACGCGATGAGCCGTCCTCCGTTGCCTCCTTTCACTGCCGAGACGGCAGCCCAGAAGGTCCGTCTGGCGGAGGACGCCTGGAACACGCGCGATCCAGTCCGCGTCGCTCAAGCCTATACGGTCGACAGCGTCTGGCGGAACCGCGCCGAATTCATCAGCGGTCGCGAGCAGATCGAGGCGTTCCTGGCACGAAAATGGAACCGCGAGCTCGATTATCGCCTGGTCAAGGAGGTCTGGACCTATCGCGAGAACCGCATCGCGGTGCGTTTCGCCTACGAATGGCATGACGACAGCGGACACTGGTTCCGCAGCTACGGCAATGAGAATTGGGAGTTCGACGAACACGGACTGATGCGCCGGCGGATCGCCAGCATCAATGACGCTCCGCTCGCCGAGAAGGATCGCAAGTTCCATTGGCCGCTCGGCCGCCGGCCGGACGATCATCCCTCGTTGAGCGAGCTGGGGCTGTAGGCGCCTCGCCACATCGGTGTTCGAGCATGCGGCAGGACGAGGGAACGCGTGAGCCGTCCCTATTCGAGTGACATTGCCTTCACGCCGACCGTGAAGGAGATCCAGAGCCGCAGGGGCTCGCGCGCGGCCTATGCCCGCATGGAGGAGCGCGGGTCGTGGCAGACGCACATCACGCCCGACCTGTGCGCCTTCATCGAACAGCAGATCAGTGTTTTCCTCGGCACGGCGAGCCGCGACGGGCAGCCTTACATCCAGCATCGCGGCGGACCGCCCGGATTCCTGCGGGTGCTGGACGAGAAGACCATCGGCTTCGCCGATTTTTCCGGCAACCGCCAGTACATCACGCTCGGCAATCTCACCGACAATCCGAAGGCCTATCTGTTTCTGATCGACTACCGCACCAAGCAGCGGGTCAAGATCTGGGGCGGGGCATGCGTCGTCGAGGACGACCCGGCCTTGCTCGCGCGGCTCATGCCCGAGGATTACCGGGCGAGGCCGGAGCAGGCGATCGTGTTCACGGTTGCGGCCTGGTCGGTGAACTGCTCGCAGCACATTCCGCTGCGTCTCGACGCGACCGAAGTTGCGGCGCTGCTGCACGAGCGCGACGAGCGGATCAAGGCGCTCGAAGCGGAGCTCGAGGCATTACGCAAGCTTGCAGGCGGTGACGGGTCGAAACCGAATGGCCCATCCTGATTCAGTCTCGCCGCCGCCTTGGTTCTTGTCGTGGTTCCTGTCCTGGTCCCTGCCGTGGCCGTTGTCTTCGGCGTCGCAGCACCAAGGTGGCCCAACCGTCGAGCACGGTGCGGCGTTCGAGCGAAAATCCGCATGCCCGGTAGGCGGCGAGCGCCGCATTGGCCTGTTCCGGCAGCAGACCCGACAGGACAAGCTGCGCGCGCGGCGCGGCCACGCCGCTGATCGGCCGCGCCAGGCGTTCGAGCGGCTCGAGCAGGATGTTGGCGAGCACAAGCTCGAAAGGGGCGCGCCGCCGCAGGCGGCGGTCCGTGACACCGGGCGCGCACACCACCTCGACCAGCGATCCGACCCGATTGGCTTGGGCATTCTGTCGCGCCAACGCGACGGCGCGCGCGTCGATGTCGCTCGCCAGCACCGGGCGGCGCAGCGCGCGGGCGGCGGCAATCGCCAGCACGCCCGTTCCGGTGCCGACGTCGAGGACGCGGCCGGGGCTGCGCCCGCGCAGCAGGCGGTCGAGCGCGAGCAGACAGCCAAGCGTCGTTCCGTGATGGCCGGTGCCGAACGCAAGTGCGGCCTCGATTTCGATCCCGATGCGGTTCGCCGGAACGGCCGCGCGATCGTGCGCTCCGTGGATCACGAACCGGCCGGCGTGGACCGGCTTCAAATCGGCGAGACTCGCCGCCACCCAGTCGCGCGGTGCGATCGTCTCGAACACGAGCGTTTCGGCCACGCGCCGGTCGGCCGAAGCGACGAGTTCGCGGATGCCGGCCTCGTCGGGCGGCGTGGCGAAATGAATTTCGATTCGCCAGCCTCCCTCGGGCGCTTCGAACGCCGCGACGGCCGCCGCGCCGGGGTCGAGGCTTTCCTCCAGAAGCTCGCTCAGCCACCGGGCTGTGGCGGCATCGGTCTCCAAGCGGGCGAGGGTTGTCGTGCCGGCCGGCGCGTCCAGTGAGTCGTTCAAGGATTGTCCCCGTCAGCGCCGCCCGTTGTCCACAGCAAGGCGGCGCAGGAAATAGGTCTTCCGGCGGGGCTTTGGTGCCGCTTCGGCGAGTTATCCCCGAGGCCTGTGCGCGTGCCTCTTATGGGCGGCGGCGGCGCGAAATCAACAGCTTTTCGACAGCGATGTCCACCTGCCGCCCCCGGCCAGCCGTCCCGTCCAAACGGCTTCTTCCACAGCCTTGTCCACAGCCGCGCCTGCGCATGCGGCCGACAATTCTCCCGCGGAGTGATGTGGATTGACAGGACTCCTGCTGCCGTGCGTGATCGTCGCTTGGCACACAACACCTGTGAGGACCGATGTACGCTCGTGCGCTTCTTGTTGCTGTGACGCTTCTCGGATCTGCCGTGTCGAATGCGCAATTGGTGCTCGCCGAGGAGCAACCCTCAGGTTTGAGCCTGTTGTTCGAGGGGACCCCCGAAGAGCGGCGCGCATGCGTGAAAGACGTGCAACGCCATTGCCGGGAGATGATGCCGGACACGTTCCGGGTCCTGTCGTGCCTGCAGCAGAATCGCACCAAGATCAGCAAGCCGTGCCTGGCGGTGCTCGAGAGTCACGGCCAATAGCGATTCCGCGAGAGCGCGCGGCTGGCCAACCCGTTCGCTGCTCACCGGATGATCGCTGGCGTGGGACGCGATCGACAAAAACGATGCGCGGATCGCGCCGTGGCGTGATCTCCTGTGCCGACTTCATTGCACCGGGCCGGTTGCCGGCCCGGTGGACGACCGCAGCGGCAACTCACCAGCGGAAGAACTGAAATCCTCCGCGCGGCGGATAATCGTAACGCGGCGCGTACTCATAGCGCGGCGCGTAATACGTGTTGCGTGATTGCGCCGGGTAGTCCGGCTCGTAGTAGCCATAGGGTGAGGCGGCCATCGCTCCGCCGAAATCGGCTTGCTCCTGGTTGGGAGAGGGCCGCACGCGCCGCCGTGCCACGACCGGCGCCTGGCCCGACACCACGATCGTGGTGTTGGCCATGCCTTCTTCCTTCACGAGCGCGAACAGTTTTGCCGCATCGGCCGGATGGAGGCGGACACAGCCGTGCGACGCCGGCCCGCCGAGACGCGAAATCTCGTAGCTGCCGTGAATCGCGTAGCCGCCGTGGAAAAAGATCGAGTGCGGCATCGGCGAGTCGTAGTACTCCTTTGAGAACCACTTCCGTTCCATGCGCGTCGGATGATAGGTGCCGTTCGGCGTGCCGAAACCGTCGCGTCCGGTCGACACCGTCCAGCGATAGCGCGGCATACCGTCGACCGACACGGACATCTGCTGCCGCGATTTGTCGACGGAGATCAGGATATTGGCCTGCGCGACCGACGAGACGAGCAGAAACCCGAAGAGGACGGCGAAACCGGCGGGGAGATTGTGGCGGGAAAATTTCGAACAGACAGACGGACGCAACCGCAACAAACGGCACATGGGACTCGACCTCTCTGGGAGTTTGAAGAGTCCAAACTACAATCCCTCAATTGCGTGCCATCGCTTTGGTTCCGGGAAGTTGCCACACGGCGCCGTGACATCGCAGAGCACGGAGCTTCCCTTATGAAATGAAAACCTTCGTTATAAAAACGAAGGGCGGCCGGAGCCGCCCTTTCTGCAGATGTCTGTTGGCCGGTTGGTTCTGCAGATGTCTGTTGGCCGGTTGGGCCGACGCGGTGTTACCACCGCCGCCATCCACGATGCCATCCGCGATGCCGCCATCCCCAGCGGGGACCCCAGCCCCATCGGGGGCCACCCCAGCGCGGTCCGGTCCACCAGCAGCGCCTGACCCAACGGAAGCCGTTCCAGTGCGAGCGGCAGACGTACCGCACCTGGTCGACGGAGTTCGTCTGGTCGATCGCGGTGGCGAGGCCGGCCGACGACGGCAGGGTCATGGCTTCGGCCCGGTCCGTCATCACCGCGCCTGCCGCGCAGAGCGTGGCAGCCGCCGCGAGTGCAAGCAGCGTCTTTCGCATCGTTGCTCCTCCTTGCCTCAAATCGAGCGCAGGGCGCGCACCGAAACAGCCTCCGGGGCGCTCTCCGATTTGAATCAACCGGAGCACGGCCCTTTGGTTCCTGCGGCGAATGTGAGCGCTGCCTGCTGTAAGCGTCTGTTTGATGAACAGATATTCACGTCTCGCACCGCGAAAGCATCTGATGCGATGGGCTTCTGCGACGGGGCTTCCCCTGCGGCAGTCTCGCGCCCACAGGAGAGAGCGGGTGTGGCCGGTCTTTCCTGCAACCCAGAATGGCCTGCACGGGTTTCGGTCCGCCGCGACCCACAAATCGGATTTGCGCCGCTCCGTGACCCGGCGGCGGATCCTTTGCAGAAAGCCGCTCTTGCTTCGCGCGGGGGCGGGCGCCGAGGCACACAGTTTTGAGCGGAAGGCCAATTCCCCTTTGCAAACTGCCAATTGCAAACTGCCAAGTTGCGGCCACAATATGTACAGGCTGATTCGCCGATAGGTGAGCGAGGGTGATTGCCATGAACGTGATCGTCTTCGCATCGCGCAAAGGCGGCTCGGTCAAGAGCACGTTGACCGTCCATGTCGCCTCGCACGCGGCGCGGCGGCCGCGCCGGTGTCCCCGGGGCGACGCCGAGCCGCCGGGAGCGGCGAGCCTGTGGCGCAACCTCCGTCAGATTCACGAGCCTCCCCTGCGCGACGGCTCCCGCGGGGTGGTCGACATCCTGCGAGCGGCGAAGCGCGAGGGCTACGAGTGGGTGTTCGTGGACACCCCGCCGAGCACGTCCACGGTCGTCGCCGAGGCGATCCGCGCCGCGACGCTCGTGGTCATTCCGGTGCGGCTCGCGGTATTCGACCTCGCCGCCGTGCGCGAAACGATCGATTTTGCCCGCAAGTCGCGCCGGCCCTATGCGCTCGTCATCAACGCCGCGCCGCCCACGCGCAACGCGGCCGAGGCCGCCTTCGTCACCAAGGTGCGCGAGGTGCTGCACGGGCTGAACATCCCGGTGTGGTCAGGCCAGATCACGCAGCGGGCGGACTATGCCGCTTCGCTCGAATCGGGCGAGGGCGTGCGCGAATACGACCCCCGTTCGTCCGCCGCCGGGGAAATCGCCGCTCTGTGGTCGGCGATCGAGAAGTCGGTTCAGGAGGTGCGCGCCGCCTATGCGCGCGCCGCGGCGGCGCGCCGCAACGCCGCCTGATCGCCGACCTGCGCCATTGGACTGACGACCTGCGCCGTCAGGGCACGGCCGGAGCGCCGGCGTTCAACCGTTCTTGCGGGACATGCTGGCGATTTCCCGCATCTGCTGAAAGCGCAGGACCTGCCGCGCCGTCTCCGGCTTGAGCCGCTCGAACACGCTCAAGGCCTGTTCGATCTCCTGCGCCGATACGGCGCAGCCGCTCGCTCGCAGCAGCAATATTGGCTTGCACGTCGACCACGACAGTCCGACGGCCCGCATGATCATCAGCAGAGATTCCGGGCGCGGCTGAATCATCGCCCGTTCGACCGCCTCGACGGAGAGCCCGCTCATGACCGACAGGGCGACGACCGTCTCCTCGAATTTTTCGCTGCGTGCCCACGAGGCGATGTCGCCTTCGCGCAACTGGCCGGCGGCGTGCAAAGAACTGATGCGTTCGCGCACGCCGTCGTAATCCCGCGATTCCGCGGCGGTGCGCGCCTGGATCCGGTTGGTGACCGTCGCGACGAC
>CAYVBN010000146.1:0-2462 GCA_964449645.1 uncultured Hyphomicrobiales bacterium | reverse complement strand
TCGAACGCGCGCTGGTCGACATCGTGGCGCAGTTCGGCGCACGCAGCACCGACCAGGCCATCGCCTTCGTGGCCGACCTGAAGAAGAAGGGCCGTTATCGCCAGGACGTCTATTGATGCGCCCAACGACCGCCCGACGGCGCGAAATTTCGTCCCGACGGAGCCGCGGAGGCTTCACCGGCATTCTCCCGCAAGGGGATCGCGGTGGAAGCTTTCTATCGTCTCGCACGCGCGGCCACTACGAATTTTCTTTTTTTGTTCAACGTATTGCACGCCGGCGGGCGAAGACTTTATCCGACTCTGCAGCTTCGGCTTCATGCCCGCGGTGGAGTGCCATGCCGACCAGCCTTTCTCCAATTCCCAGGACGGCGCCCTTTGCCGAAGAGGAGATCGAAATCCTCAATCGCGTCGTCGGTCCGGCGAGCGCGACGCAGCGCGCGTGGCTGGCGGGATTCCTCGCGGGTCTCGACGCAGCGAGCGCCCCGGCGCAGACGGCGGCCATGCCGCGCATCGCCGAGCCGCTGACGATCGTCTTTGCGAGCGAGTCGGGCAATTGCGAGCGGCTTGCAGCCGACATGGCCAAGGCCGCGCGCAAGCAGGGTTTCAAGCCGTCGGTCGTCGACATGGCCGACCTCGACGTCGCGGCGCACGTCGGCTGCCGCCGTCTCGGGGTGATCGCCGCGACCGGGGGCGAAGGCGAGCCGCCGGCGCGCGCGGTGCGCGCCTATGCGGACCTGATGAGCGAACGGGCTCCGCGCCTCGACGGCGTCGAATTCGGCGTGCTGGCGCTGGGCGACACGGCCTATGCGGAGTTCTGCGCCATCGGCCGGGCGATCGACGAGCGGCTGGCGGCGCTCGGGGGCAAGCGCGTCGTCGAGCGCGCCGACTGCGATCTCGACTTTGCCGAACCCGCGGCGCGTTGGGTCGCCAACGCCCTGAAGACGCTCGCGCCGGCCGATGCCGAGCACGGCCGCGTCATCGAGGTCGATTTCAGCGCGAAGCCGGGCGGCGCCCCGAGCCTCGATCCCGTCGAAGCCGAAGTGATCGAGCACATCAACCTCAATTCGTCGCGCTCGGACAAGGAGACGATCCATCTCGAGCTCGCCTTCGCCGGCAGCGCACCCGCCTACAATCCCGGCGATTCGCTCGATCTCTATCCCGAGAACGACCCCGCCTATGTGGACGCGCTGCTGCAGGCGGCGGGCCTCGCGGCCGACGACACGCTGCGCCGCGACTTGCTGACGGCGCGCGACGTGACGACGCTCTCGCGCAAGACGATCGAGAATTTCGTGGCCGCGACCGGCCACGCGGACGCGAAGGCGCTACTCGATTCCGCCGACCTGCGCGAGTGGATCGCCGGACGGCAGCTCATCGACCTGCTCGACGGTTTCCCGGCCAGGCTCGATGCGGAAACGCTGCGCGCCATCACCCGCCCACTCGCCCCGCGCGCCTATTCGATTGCTTCCTCGCGTCAGGAAGTCGGCGACGAAGCGCATCTGCTGATCTCGGCGGTTCGCTATCAGAGCCACGGGCGCGCGCGCAAAGGCGTTGCCTCGAATTTCGTGGCCGAACGCCTGAAGAAGGGCGACCGTGTCCGGGTCAAGTTGCGGCCCAACAAACATTTCGCGCTGCCCGCCTCCGACCGCGACATCATCATGGTCGGTCCCGGCACCGGCGTGGCGCCGTTCCGCGCGTTCGTGCAGGAGCGCCGGGCGAAGGGTGCGAGCGGTCGCAACTGGCTGTTCTTCGGCGACCGGCGCTTCACGCACGACTTTCTCTATCAGCTCGAATGGCAGGACGCCCTGAAAGACGGCGCGCTCGCCCGCCTGGACGTCGCCTTTTCGCGCGACACGCCGAAGAAGATCTACGTGCAGGACCGCATGTGGGACCGCCGTCGGGAACTCGTCGACTGGCTCGACAACGGCGCGCACTTCTATGTCTGCGGCGACGCCAAGGCGATGGCCAAGGACGTCAGGGCAACGCTGGTGCGCGCGTTCTCGGACGTGAAGGCCCTCCCGGCAGATGCCGCCGAGCAGGCCGTGCGCGCACTCGAAAGCCAGCATCGCTACCTGCAGGACGTCTATTGAGCAACCGCATGGCCGAACTCTCGCGCAACGAACGCATCAAGGAAGCAAGCCGGTATCTGCGCGGAACCCTCGTCGAGGGCCTGCGCGAGGAATCGACGGGCGCGATCGTCGAGGACGACGCGCAGCTCGTGAAGTTCCACGGCATGTACCTGCAGGATGATCGCGACCTGCGGGCCGAGCGGGCGCGCAAGAAAATGGAGAAAGCCTTCGCCTTCATGGTGCGCGTGCGCATCACCGGCGGGGTCTGCACGCCGGCGCAGTGGCTGGCCTTCGACCACATCGCCCGCACCTTCGGCAACGGCGCGCTCCGGCTCACGACGCGGCAGACCGTGCAGCTTCACGGCATCATCAAGTTCAATCTCAAGTCGACGCTGAA
>CAYVBN010000145.1:0-4969 GCA_964449645.1 uncultured Hyphomicrobiales bacterium | reverse complement strand
AGCGTCGGCAGGAAGGGCGCGGAGGCGGGGATGTTGAAGACGCGGGGTGGGCGTCCGGGGGGACTCATGGGCCGATTTTAACCCGGGCTGGCCCGAGCGCGATCCCTTGTTTGCCCGGAACCCGGAGTTCCCGCTCAGGCGACGCTGGCGAGGATCGCCGCCTCGGCAGCGGCGATCGCGTCCGGAGTGCCGACGTGCATCCACACGCCTTCGAGCCGCATTCCGTGCAGCCGGCCCGCTGCCGCCGCGCGGTCGAACAGCAGCGTGAGCGGAAATGCGCCCGCGGGATGACCGGCGAAAAGCGCCGGCGAGAATATCGCGGCCCCCGCATACACGAACGGGACGATCTCGCGTTCCTGGCGCCGCTGCAGGCGCCCGTCCGGCGTCATGGCGAAGTCGCCGCGGCCGGAATAGCCGATGCTCTCGGCGGTCGGCGCGAGCAGCAGCAGGGCGTCCATGCTGTCGGGATCGAAGACTTCGGCCAGCCGATCGAGATTGGGCTTCACGCCGTCGATCCAGATCGTGTCGGAATTGACGTGAAAGAAAGGACCATCGAAATGCGGCAGCGCCGCCACGACGCCGCCGCCGGTTCCGAGCAGATTTTGTCCCTCGTCGGAAATGACGATGCGCGGTTTCTTGCGTCCGGCGAGGTGATGCTCGATCTGCTCGGCGAAGTGATGGACGTTGACCACCGCGGTGTCGACGCCGGCCTTGGCCAGCCGGTCGAGCACGTGGTCGATCAGCGCCTTGCCGGCGACCCGCAGCAGCGGTTTCGGCATGGTGTCGGTCAAAGGTCGCATGCGCGTGCCGAGGCCCGCGGCCAGAATCATGGCGCGGCGCGGCGGCGCGGCGGAGCGAGAGCTCGGCATTCCTTCGGTCCTTTGATGCCCCTCAGCCGGGAGGCGGAACGTGCGCCTTGTACCAGGAACTCATGGCCGTGAGCGAGGGGTGGGCCAGAGATCGCTGAAGATAACCCCATACGCGGGGGATATGACGCAGATATTGCGGCTTGCCGTCCCGGCGTTCGAGCCGGGCGAAGATGCCGAGAATCTTCGTGGCGCGCTGGGCCGCAAGGGCCGCGTAGACCTGTGCGAATCCGATCGTGTCGAAATTCGGATCGGCGGCCCGGCGCGCGCGCACGTAGCGGCCGAGCAGATCGATCTCCATCCGCTCGGGAACGTCGATGCGCGCGTCCTGCAGGAGCGAGGCGAGGTCGTAGGCGCAGGGGCCGATCACCGCGTCCTGGAAATCGAGCAGGCCGATTCGCGCGGGGCCGGTGCGATCCGCGAGCCACAGCAGATTGGGCGAATGATAGTCGCGCAGCACCCAGGTGGGCGGCGCCGTCACGGCGGATTGCAACGCCGCGCGCCAGAGGTTTTCGAACTGCGGCCGGCTCGCTTCGGGCATCGGCGCGTTGAGCTTCGGCAGATACCAGTCGAGCAGCAGCTCCGCCTCGATCAGAAAGGCTTCCAGATCGTAGCGGGGCAGACGATAGGTGACGTGCGGGGCGACCGGGATTTCCTCCGGCAGCGCGAGCACGTGCAGCGCCGCGAGCACCTCGACCGCGACCGCGTAGCGTTGCTCGATCGGCGCCGGCGGATCACCCGACACGACGCCCTCCTGGCCGAGATCCTCGAGCACGACGAAGCCGTCCGCGAGATCGGCGGCGCGGATCTCGGGCGCCGAGAACCCGCGCGCACGCAGCGCGTTGGCGATGGCCACGAACGGCGTCACGTCCTCGGCGAGATGCGCGATGGCGCTGTAGGGACGGCCATGCTTGACGGGCGGCC
The DNA here is from genome assembly GCA_964449645.1 of uncultured Hyphomicrobiales bacterium. Taxonomy (GTDB): domain Bacteria; phylum Pseudomonadota; class Alphaproteobacteria; order Rhizobiales; family Xanthobacteraceae; genus CAYVBN01. The sequence continues at coordinate 3,179 of CAYVBN010000145.1, read as the reverse complement.
CGTCGGCCCGCCGCGGCGAATTCATCAGGATCGCACGGCGGTCGCCGAGCGTGAGGCGTTCGTAAATGCGCGTCGACGCGTCGCCCTGCAGCCGCGCGCGCGTCGCCTCCTCGTAGCCTGCCTCGTTGAGAAACCGGCGCATGGCGAGCATCCGGTCGACGCGCGCCGCAAACGCGCCGTGACCCGTGACACGGGCGTTGCGGAACTCCGCGCCCTTCTGCGGGTTCAGCAGCAGGGTGACGTCGAGGCGGTCGGCGGGCAACAGGACGGATGCGCGTTCCGGCCATTCGAGCAGCACGACGGCGCGCTCGGGCAGATCGTCGAAGCCGAGCTCGGCCGCCTCGCTCGGCGACTGGAGCCGATAGAAATCGGCATGCACCAGCGGGAAGCGCGGCAGCTCGTAGGTCTGCATCAAGGTGAAAGTCGGGCTCGGCACCTCGACCGCCGGGTCACCGGCGAGATGGCGGATGAGGGCGCGGGCGAACGTGGTCTTGCCGGCGCCGAGATCGCCCGAGAGCGTGACGAAATCACCCGGCTCGAGGATCACCGCGACGTCGGCGACGAGACGCTGCGTGACCTGTTCGTCGGGGAGCGCCAACGTGAAACTCGAGCTACCCGGTGACGTCATCCGCGGTTCGGCTGGCCTTTATTCCGCGGCGGTCCGCTCGGCCGCGTGTTCGAGCGGGAAGGTACATATCACGGTTGTGCCGCCGCCGACCGAAGAATCGATACGCACTGTCCCGCCGTGCAGTTCGACGAAGGAGCGCACGATGGACAGGCCGAGGCCGAGGCCGCGGTGATGAGACCCGCGCGAGTCGGTCTCGAACCAGTCGAAAACGCGGTCCTTCAGCTCGCTCGGGATGCCGGGGCCGCGGTCGCTCACGGAGAACACGATCGCGTCGGGGCGGCGCTCGGCCGACAGCGTGACCGTTTCGCCGCGCGGCGAGAACCCGACGGCGTTCGACAGAAGATTGAACAGGATCTGGCGGATGCGCCACTCGTCGGCCACGAACGTTCCGATATCGGCGTCGGTGCGGATCTGCAGGCGGATGTCCTCGGTGACGAGACGGTCCTGCACCCCTTCGGCCGCCGCCTGCATGGTCCTGCGGACGTCGACCGGGCCCAGGTTGAGCTTCATCGCGCCGGCATCGATGGTGGCGAGATCGAGAATGTCGTTGATGATGGCGAGCAGCGCGTTGGTCGAGACCGTGATGTAGGAGAGGTATTCGCGCTGCTTCTCGTTGAGCGGGCCGGTCGCCGCGTCGCCGAGGAAATGGGCGAAGCCGATGATGTTGGTGAGCGGCGAGCGCAGCTCGTACGAGACGTGGTGGACGAAATCGATCTTCACCTCGTCGGCGGCGACGAGGGCTTCGTTGCGCTCACGCAGCGCGCGTTCGACGTTCACCGAATCCGTGATGTCCTGGAAGGTGACGAGCGTCGCCCCGTCGGGCAGCGGCGTCGTGGCGCAATCGATCACGCTGCCGTCGGCGCGATCGAAGCGCGTGGCCAGCGGCTCGCGCTCGTCGAGCGCCGTCACGGCGGCGCGCAGCGCCTGCCAGGTGACGTCTTCGTTGTAGAGCGGCCGGCACCAGCGGATCACCGTCTCGATGTGTGGACGCTCGGCGAGCGTCTGCGGCGAAAGCTTCCACATGCGGGCGAACGCCGGATTGTGCAAGCGCACGCGGCCGTCGCTGCCGAACACGGCGACGGCTTCCGCCAGGTTGTCGAGCGTCTCGCCCTGCACGCGGATGAGCGCGTCGTAGCGCCGGGCGAGATCGAGCCGCTCGGTGACGTCGTCGAACAGATACGTGACGCCGCCTTCCGGATTCGGCGTCGTGACCACCCGCATCGTGCGGCCGTCGGGAAGGTGCCACTCGTGCGTCTTTGCCTCGACCTCGCGGTAAGCCGCATGAAGCTGGCTTTTCCACAGGCGGAAGTCCTGCTGCTCGGGAAGCTTGCGGGCGATGCGCAGCCGATCGAGCACGGCGGAATCGCTCGGCGCGTCCTCGAGAAAGGCCGGATCGAGGTCCCAGAGCTGGAGATAGGCCGAGTTGTAGAACACGAGCCGGTGGTTGGAGTCGAACATGGCGACCCCGGTCGACAGTTGATCGAGCGTGCGCCGGTGCGCCTCGTTCATGCGCGCCAGCTCGGCCCGCATGGTTTCGGCTTCCGTCACGTCGATGCCGAGCGCCGCGCTGCCGTTCTGGGTCGGCACTTCAACGACGTCGAGCACGCGCCGCGCGCCGGCGACCACGGCGGGAAGACGGCCCGCGAAGAGCTTGCCGGCCGCGCGCACGCGCAGGACCTCGGCACGCGCCGCATGGTCGAGAAGCTCGGCGCCGCGGGCGATCGCCTCGGCCCCGTCGGTCGTGTCGACCGCGCGCGCATAGGCCGCATTGGCGTAGCTCAGATGTCCCGACGTGTCCCGCGTCCACACCGGGTAGGGCAGCGCGCCGACCAGCGTGCGCAGTCCCTCGATTTCGGCCTGCAGTTTCTGGTGCTGCTGCGCGAGCTCCGCGAGGCTGCGTTTGGTCCCGCTCGCCTCGCGCAGCCGCAGGACGGCGCGGCCCGCCAGGATGCGGCCTTCGGCCTCGAGATGCCGACCGGCCGCCGTCGTCAGCCACATGGTGAAGCCTTCGCCGGCGGCGCGCAGATTTTCGACGGCCCGCAGCAGCGCATGCGCCTGATCGGGATCGAGCCAGCTTTCGAACACCAGAATGTGCTGCGGCGCATCAGCGGCGCCGATGACCGCGGGATTGCCGACGATTTCCGCGGCTTCGCCGATGGCGGGCCAGGCGATCAGCACCTGCGGTTCCGAGAGAAGCAGCGCGTGCGCGCGGTCGGAGGCGGCGCGCAGCGAGGCGATTTCCTGGCGCGCGACGGAATCAGCCGCCATGGCGCGCGCGTGCGTGCGCACCAGCATGACCGAAGTGAGAACCGCGAAGCAGACGACGCCGGCGATCAGCGCGAGCTCGGCGATGTCGTGATAGCCGAACGCCGCGAGCGCCTTCACGTATCCGGCGCCGAGCGGCGCGGCAGCGCCGTCGGCCTGTGCGGCCGGCGCGAAGACCGCGCTCGCAAATGCGCCGAGCAGGGTGGCTCGTAATCCGCTTTGTCCGAGACCGATCGAAACGATGCCGCCATTCGCCCGGATATTGTCCGGCATTCCGCTTGCCCCT
>CAYVBN010000144.1:0-4400 GCA_964449645.1 uncultured Hyphomicrobiales bacterium | reverse complement strand
CAACGTGGCCATGGCCGGCTCGGTCGGCGTGACGATGATCTGCGCGCGCGGCCGTTCACGCGTCAGCGCGAGCAGCATGCCCATCGCGTAGGCGAGCGAGAGCATCGAGGAGCCGCCATAGGAGATGAACGGCAGGGTCATGCCCTTCGCCGGGATGAGCGCCAGGTTCACCGCCATGTTGATGGCCGACTGCGTGCCGAACAGGATGGCGAGCCCGGCCGCGGCGAAGCGCGTGAACGCGTCGTCGGTGCGCATCGCCCGCACCAGCGCCCGCAGGACGATGAAGGCGAACAGCGCGACGAGCACCAGACAGAGCGCGATGCCGAACTCCTCGGCGGCGACCGCGAAGACGAAATCGGTGTGGCTCTCGGGCAGGATGCGCTTCACGGTCCCCTCGCCCGGGCCGCGGCCGAACCAGCTTCCGCGCTGAAAAGATTCGAGCGCTGTGTCGATGTTGAACGTGTCGCCGGAGGACGGATCGATGAACCGCTTGATGCGCCGCGCCACGTGCGGAACCGTCACGTAGGCGCCGGCGAGCCCGACGGCCGCCGTGCCGCCCAGTCCCAGCACCCAGAGGATACGCATGCCGGCCATGAAGAACAGCGCGCCCCAGACGAAGGCGAGCAGCATAGTCTGACCGAAGTCCGGCTGCAGCACGAGCGGGGTGATGACGAGGAGCAGCAGGGCGAGCGCGATCGAGTTCGCCGGCATCTCCGGCCGTTGCGCCGACTGGGCGAACAGCCAGGAGACCAGGATCACGAATGCCGGCTTGACGAATTCCGACGGCTGAATGTTCACGCCGAACAGCACGATCCAGCGCCGGGCCCCCTTCACCTCCGCTCCGACGAACAGGGTCGCGACCAGGAGCGCAAAGCTGACAATGAAGACAACGAGCGCGACGCGGCGGATCTGGCGCGGCGAGAGAAACGACACCCCGATCATGATGCCGAGCGCCGGCACCAGATAGAGGACGTGACGGTTGGCGAAATAGAATGGATCGAGTCCGAGCCGCGTCGCCACCGGCGGACTGGCGGCGAGCGAGAGCACGATGCCGGCGAGCATCAGGGTGAGCAGCGCCACCAGCATCGGCCGGTCGACGGTCCACCACCAGGCGGCGAAGGGCGTGCGTTCAAGGCGCGAGACCATGGGCTTTCCCCGATGCGGACCCGAGACGAGAGTCCTCGCCCCGCCTTGGTTTACAAGTGATTAAGAGCGAGCCTCCGGAGGCTCGATTCCCGGCAGGGCGCGCACCAGGTCGCGAAACGCCGTGCCGCGCCGCTCGAAATTCGGATACTGGTCGAACGACGCGCAGGCCGGCGACAGCAGCACGACCGGCTCGGCGGCTCCGGACGCTTCCGCATCGCGCGCCGCCGCCGCCACGGCGCGGTCGAGCGTCCCGACGATCTCGTGCGCGGCCTTTTCGCCCAGCGTGGTGGCGAAGTCTTCGGCCGCCTCGCCGATCAGATAGGCCTTGCGGATGCGCGGAAAGAAACCGGCAAGGCTGGTGATGCCGCCCGTCTTCGGCTTGCCGCCGGCGATCCAGTAGATGTCGCTGAAGCAGGCGAGCGCGCGCGCCGCCGCGTCCGCGTTGGTCGCCTTCGAATCGTTGACGAAGAGGACACGGCCCTTGCGCCCCACTTGCTCCATGCGGTGCGCCAGCCCGGGGAACGAGCGCAGCCCGTCCTGGATCGCCTTGGGCGAAAGCCCGAGCGCCAGCGCCGCGGCCGAGGCACAAGCCGCGTTCTGCGCGTTGTGCGTTCCGCGCAGCGAACCGATGTTGCCGAGCAGCGCGATCTCGCGGGCGGCGCCGCTCGCGGCCTCGATGATCCGGTCGGCTTCGACATAAAGACCGTGCGCAACCGGACGGCGGACCGAAATCCGCATCACCCGCTTGCCGGCCCGTTCGAGCCGGTCGGCGGCGGCCTGGCACCAATCATCATCGACGCCGACGATGGCGGTGCCGTTCGGCTGAACCCCGGCCACGAGCCGCTCCTTGACGGCGGCGTATTCCTTCAGCGTCCCGTGCCGGTCGAGGTGATCCTCGGTGACATTGAGAAGGATACCGACGGAGGGATCGAGGCTCGGGGCGAGATCGATCTGGTAGGACGAGCACTCGATGACGTGAACGCGGCCGGGCTGCGGCGGCTCGAGCGAGAGGATCGCCGTGCCGATATTGCCGCCGAGCTGCGCGTCGTAGCCCGCCGTCTCCAGCAGATGGGCGACGAGCGCCGTCGTCGTCGACTTGCCGTTGGTGCCGGTGATGGCGACGAAGGGCGCGTCCGGAGCGCGGCTGCGGCGCTCGCGGCAGAAGAGCTCGATGTCGCCGATGACCTCGACGGCGGCCGCGCGCGCGAGCCCGACGGTCCAGTGCGGCGCCGGATGGGTGAGCGGCACGCCGGGGGCGAGCACGAGGGCGTCGATCTTCGACCAGTCCGCGGTCCGCAGGTCGCCCGCCGGGATTCCGGCCGTGACGGCGCCGACCACCTTGGACTCGTCGTCGTCGAAGGCGATCACGTCGGCGCCGCCCGCAAGCAGCGCCCCGGCGCTCGCGAGGCCCGAGCCGCCGAGACCGAACACCGCCACCCGTTTGCCGGCGAAGGTCGTGACCGGAATCATGCGCCCCCTCTCCTTCCTCGGGTCACCGGAGCTTGAGGGTCGAGAGACCGACGAGGGCGAGAACCACGGCGACGATCCAGAACCGGATCACGATCTGCGGCTCGGTCCAGCCGAGTTGCTCGAAATGATGATGGATCGGCGCCATCTTGAAGACGCGCTTGCCGGTGAGCTTGAACGACAGCACCTGCACGATGACGGAGACGGCCTCGAGCACGAACAGGCCGCCGACCACCGCCAGCACGATCTCGTGCTTGGTCGCGACCGCGACCGTGCCGAGCAGGCCGCCGAGAGCGAGCGAGCCGGTGTCGCCCATGAAGATGGTCGCCGGCGGCGCATTGAACCAGAGGAATCCGAGTCCGGCTCCGACCAACGCTCCGCACACCACCGCCAGTTCGCCGGTGCCGGCGACGTAATGGATCTGCAGGTAATCGGCAAAGATCGCGTTGCCGGCCAGATAGGCGATCATCCCGAAGCTCAGCGCCGCGATGATCACCGGAACGATGGCGAGCCCGTCGAGACCGTCGGTGAGATTCACCGCGTTGCCGGCGCCGACGATGATGAAGGCGCCGAAGACGATGAAGAACCAGCCGAGATCGAGCACCGCCTCCTTGAAGAACGGAAACGTCAGCGAGGTCGCGAACGGCGCGCGGCCGAGGCTCGCGAGGGCGAAGCAGGCGGCGGCCGCGATGATCGATTCGATCGCCATGCGGGTCTTGCCGGAGAACCCGGCATGCGTCTGCTTGGTAACCTTCAGATAGTCGTCATAGAAGCCGACGAGCCCGAACCCGAGCGTGACGCACAGCACGATCCACACATACGGGTTCGACGGATTGGCCCACAGTACCGTGGCCACCAGGAGGCCCGACAGGATCATCAGCCCGCCCATGGTGGGTGTGCCGATCTTGGTGACGAGATGGGACGGCGGACCGTCGGTGCGGATCGGCTGGCCCTTGCCCTGCTTGATGCGCAGCATGTTGATGATGGCCGGGCCGAACAGGAACACGAAGATGAGCGCGGTGACGACCGCGCCGCCGGTGCGAAACGTGATGTAGCGGAAGACGTTGAAGACCGAGACCTTGTCGGAGAGTTCGACCAGCCAAAAGAGCATCGGATCAGCCTTTGACGAGCGCCTGGCGCGGCTCGCTTCGCGTGTAGGTTCGGACAAGCGCCTCGACGATCGGCCCCATGCGCGAGCCGAGCGATCCCTTGACCATCACGGCATCGCCGGGATGGAGCGCCGAAAGGACCGCCTCTTCGAGATCCGCGGAACTCTCCGCATAGCCGCCCCGGCGCTCGGAGGGAAGCGCCTCCCACAGGGCGTGCATCATCGGACCGGCGCAGAAGACGAGATCGACCTCATTGTCGGCGACCGCACGATGGAGATCGCGGTGCAATTCGGCGGAAGTCGGGCCGAGTTCCAGCATGTCGCCGAGGACCGCGATCCGGCGTCCGCGCCCGGCGACCGGCGCCTGGCCGAGCAGAGCGAGCGCGGCCCGCATCGACGCCGGATTGGCGTTGTAGCTCTCGTCGATCAGCAGCGCGCGCCCACCCGGAACATCGAGCGTGATCCGGCGTCCGCGCCCCTTCGCCGGCTCGACGTCGGCGAGCGCCAGCGCAGCGAGCGCAAGATCGGCGCCGAGGAGGCTTGCGGCGGCCAGGACGGCGAGCGAATTCATCACCAGATGCCGGCCGGGCGCGCCGAGCTTGTAGACCACGCGCGTGCCGAGAATGCTCGCCTCGACGGTCGAGGACTCGTCGTGCCCGGCGCACGCGAGCAGGCGCGC
>CAYVBN010000143.1:0-20416 GCA_964449645.1 uncultured Hyphomicrobiales bacterium | reverse complement strand
CAGAAGATGGCCGGCCGCACCCATGTGGGTTTCGTGGTCGACATGTACGGCGAAGGCAAGGTTTCCGCGGGTCCGCCCGAAGCTGCGCAGCTCGCCAACGCCTTGCGTGCCGATCCGAAGGAACGCCGGCTGCGCATGATGGCCGCGCTCTCGGCGTTCGTCGCGGAGAGCGAGCGGCGTGGGATCGGCGATGCGAGCCGCAAGTCCGCGGTCGGATTCTGCTTCGGCGGTGGCAACGTGCTCGAACTGGCGCGCGCCGGCGCCGATCTGCAGGCGGCGATCTGCCTGCACGGGGACCTGACGACGACGCTTCCGGCAAAACCCGGCGAGATCCGCGCGGCGCTTCTCGTCGCGCATGGCGCCGCCGACCCGGTCGCCCCCAAAGCCCATCGCGACGCGTTCGAGGCGGAGATGGAAGCCGCGCAGGCGAACTGGCGCATGCTGACCTTCGGCGGCCTCCTGCATTCCTTCTGCGAGAGCGAATCGCACGTACCGGGAGTGGCCAAATACAACGCGCCCGCCGCGCGCCAATGCTTCAGATTGATCGAGGAATTCGTCGCGGATGCGTTCGCGGGGCAGCTCTAGCGAGAGCTTCTCCCCGCGAACGGAACAGGGAGGAAACAATGAAAATAAATCACAAAAGGCTTCTACGCTGGGGCGCGTTCGTCGCCCTGGCGACGATTGGCGTGTCGCAGCCGGCGGTAGCCCAGACTTACCCCGATCGACCGATCCGCCTCATAGTGTCGATCGCCGCCGGCAGCGTCACCGACGTGATCATGCGCAACGCGGCGAACGACATCGGGCACCGGATCGGGCAGCAATTGATCATCGAGAACAAGGGCGGTGCGAGCGGCATCTTGGGCGCGCAGTCCTGCGCCCAAGCCGCACCGGACGGCTACACGTTCTGCGTGATCTATCACTCGACGATGTCGTACAACCCGCTTCTGTTCGACAAGCTGCCCTACAATCCGGACACTGACCTCGTTCCGGTCGCGCGCCTGTTCTTCCTGACCGAAGGGTTGTTCGCGTCGACGCCGCTCGGCGTGAAGACCGTCGCCGAGCTCAAGTCGGCCGCACAGGCGAAGCCGGATGCGCTGAACTTCGCCACACTGGGCGAGGGCTCCTTCCCGGACCTCTTCCGCCAGTGGCTCAACACGCAATGGGGCACCCGCATGGTCGGCATCGCCTACAAGGGCGGCGGACCGGCCGCGCAGGCGCTGGCGGCGAACGAGGTGCAGGTCACCCGCTTCGGCATCGGCAATTTCCAGGGCGCGCTCGACAGCGGGCGGGTGCGGGCCCTCGCGGTCTCCGCGAGCAAGCGCTCGTCGCTGCTGCCGAACGTGCCGACCTTCGCCGAAGTCGGCCTGAACTATCCGGGCCAGGGCTGGTGGGGCGTGGCCGCCCCGAAGGGAACGCCGCGCGCGGCGATCGACAAGATGAATGCCGAACTGGTGAAGACGTTCAACGATGCGAAGTTCGGCGAGTTCCTGGAAAAGCAGTTCGTCGTCCCGGCGCCGACGAGCCCGGAAGAATTCGCGCAGTTCCTGAAAGAAGACCGACGCGCCGCCGAGACGCTCATCGCGATCGCCAAGACTCCGAAGACCGAACACAAACCCTGACGCAGGCACGACCCCACGCGCCCATGGCACGCGCGGACACTGCCGCGGCAACATGAGAGCGGCTGGCGCATGATCCGGCGACGAGGGAGCGATTCGCCAAAAGATCATGCGCCGGCTCATTGAGTTGAAGCGCGATGAGTTGAAGCGCGATCCGACGCAAAACCGGTATCCACTTTACGGATCGCGCTTCAGCTCATCGGGGGTCCTCCGAGCCCGGAGGGGCCCCGGCCGCCGCGCGTCGGGCGGCAAACTCGGCCTGGAGCTGCCACGTCGTGCCGCCGTCGCGCGAACGCTCACCGAGCCAGCGGAAGGAATCGGGCGTGATGTCGGTGAAAGTCCAGCGCACGGGATCGCCGGCGTCGTTCTTGCCCTCCTGCACGATGTCGCGGCCGCGCGCGCGTCCGATCTGGCGCGTGTAGTACTGCCGCAGCGGGTCGTTCCAGAGAATGTGCCAGGCGTCGAGGCCGGGATCGTAGATCCGCAGCGTCGTGCCGTGGAAGACGCCCGGCAGGATCCAGACGTCCTGGATGGCGCGGCCTTCGAGCACCCAGCCGAAATGGATTTCCCCGCGGCCCTGATGCCGCGTGCCGTCGTCGGCGAAGATGACGGCGTCCATGTCCCAGTCCCCGATCAACCAGCCGTAGAGGCCCATCCGGTCGGCGCGGTCCGCGGCCGGGCGATCGGCATGAAGTGCATCGCGGAAGGAGAGGGCAGACGTCACGAGCGGAACCTTTCTGCGAAATGTCGATTGCTTCGACTTAGCCCCCCGGCTTCGGCGCTGCTTGGGAAAAATTGCTATTCTGAACCATGGTCGCAATCGCGCATCCCCTGGCCGCGGGCGCCGGCTGGCGCGTGGACGACGTCGTCTGCACCAGCGGTCCGTGTGACACCCCGTTCGAGGAACAGCACACGGGCGTGTGCATCGCCACGGTAACGGGCGGAACCTTCCAGTACCGGACGTCCCCCGGCATGGCCGTGCTCGCGCCCGGCGCGGTGCTGCTCGGCAACGACGGACAGTGCTTCGAGTGCGGGCATGAGCACGGCACCGGGGATCGCTGTGTCTCGTTTCATTTCACGCCCGAATTCATCGAAGCGGTTGCGGCCACGGTGCCGGGCGTGACGACAACGGCGTTTACAGCCCCGTCTCTGCCGCCCTCCCCGGCCCTGATGCCGCTCGTTGCGGCGGCCGAGCACGCACGTGGAGATGCCGATGCCGCCGAATTCGAGGAGTTCGCCGTGCGCGCGCTCGGCATGGTCCTGGCCGCGGCCGCCGGAAAGGGACCGGCAAGACGACGCCCCAACAGACGCGACGAGCGCCGCGTCACCGACGCGCTGCGCCGGATCGAAGCCTGCGCGCACGAGCCGCTGTCACTCGCCGGGCTCGCGCGCGAGGCGGCGATGAGCCCGTACCATTTCCTCCGCATCTTCCGGGACGTCGTCGGGATGACGCCGCACCAATACCTGCTGCGCACGCGGCTGCACCGCGCGGCGGTGCGCCTGCGCGACTCGGGCGATTCCGTCTCGACCATCGCCTACGACGCCGGCTTCAACGACCTCTCGACGTTCAACCGGCGCTTTCAGCGTGTGATGGGCACGAGCCCGGGCGCCTATCGCGCCGTCAGCGGGACGGGGCTCGTTGCAGCCGGCGAAAGGTCGTGACGGTGCACGGTCAGCGACGCGGCTCGGCCGCCCGCGACCAGAGACCGGAGTAGCGGGGCTCGCGTCGCGCGAGCCAGGCATCGAGTCCTTCGCGCAGGTCCGCGGTCGGCGCCACGCGGGCAAACTGCTCCTGCTCCACGAGCAATCCCTCGGCAATGCTGGCGTTGAGGCCCCGCGTCACCGCAGTGAGGATGCTCGCGACGGCGAGCGGAGAATGCCGCGCGATCCGATCGGCGAGCTTGCGCACGGCGGGCATGAGGCTCTCGGGCGCAACGACCTCGTTGACGAGGCCGATCTCGCGCGCGTGCGCGGCGGAGAACGGCTCGCCGGTGAGGAGGAGTTCGAGGGCCCGCTTGCGTCCGGCGAGCCGCGGCAGGCGTTGCGTTCCGCCGAACGTCGGCGGCATGCCGAGATTGATCTCCGGCTTGGCGAAAACCGCCCGCTCGCTCGCCACTGCCAGATGGGCGGCTTCGGTGATCTCGCATCCCGCTCCGTAGGCGAGCCCGTTCACCGCGGCAATGACGGGCTTCTTATAGGCTTCGATCCGGGCGGTGAGCCGTTGCCCGCGGGCGACGAAGTCGCGCACGGCGACATCGACGCCCGTTGCGACACTGTCGGAGAATTCGGAAATGTCGGCTCCCGCCGAGAACGCCCGATCGCCGGCGCCGGTGAGCACGACGGCGCGAATCCCGCGATCGACCTCGAGCGCATCGAGCAGAGACAGCAGCCGCTCGATCGACGCGTAGTCGAGCGCGTTGAGCTTTGCCGGATGATTGAACGTAAGGGTCGCGACGTGTTGCGTCACATCGACAAGCACGAGATCGGACATGAGCATCCCTTTCTGACCTGCTCCAGGCCCGAAACGATGCGCATGCCAACCGCGTTGTGTATACTACCTATACGGTATACATACCGGATATGGTCAAACCGGGCAGTCCGACGCGCAAACGCATCCTCGATGCGGCGACGAAGCTGTTCTACGGCGAGGGGATCGGCCGGGTCAGCGTCGACAGCGTTGCCGCCAAGGCCGGCGTCACCAAGCGCACGCTCTACTATCATTTCCGCAGCAAGGACGACCTGATCGCCGCCTATCTGGAGGCGCGCGACCAGCCCAATTTGGCCCTGATGGCGCGCTGGTTCGAGGAGGCCGACGGAGACCTCCCGGCGAAGGTCGCGGCCATCTTCACGAATCACGCGCGCGCCGCACGTCACCCGAAATGGAAGGGATGCGGCTTTCTGCGCACGGCGGCCGAGCTCGCCGCCATGCCGGGCCATCCGGCGATCCGGATCGGCGCGCGCCATAAGCGCAACTTCGAGACCTGGATGGCGGGTGAATTCGCCCGTGCCGGCCTGGCGAACGCCCGGGAGCTGGCGCGGCAAGTCGTGGTTTTGATGGACGGCGCGTTCTCCATCATGCTGGTCCACCGCGATCCGCAATATGTCGAAGCCGCAGGCCGTGCGGCTGCGGCGCTCATTGGGTCGAAATTGGTGGACGCACTACCGCGTAAGCCGTCACGCGGCGCGAACGCAGCACGTTCGAAAAACCAAGATAGAGATCAAAAGTCCGCGGCTACCAAGTCGTAGGAGCCTTTGTGACCGCGCTCGTAGACCTTCTTCGCGACGATATAAATGATTTCGCGATTCCGATCGAACGCCTGGAGCAGTCCAGCTTCCTCGATCCGCATGCCGGGATGAATCTTCCCCAACGCCTCTTCGCTCACGAAGAAGGAGGCCTCCATTGCGCTGTCGTAGCCCCAAAAACGAATGGCGCGTCGTGTCGCGTCATAAGATCGGCTTTGATTGGGAAAACTGATTGCCATGAAGGGACATCCCTCGGGCATGCGGAACCGCTGCAGCCCTATGAAATCGCTGATGGCTGAGAGCTGCCATGGGCCGCGATGGGCTCTCGCCTGACGACGTTCCCGTAGCAAAAAAGCGCGTCACACGTGTCGTTGTCTCAACTTCCGCCGACAGGACGGATGAGAGGATACTGGGGACTCTCGTACAGACGACGTATCGCATTGCTGTCGAATCTGGCCTCGGCGACTTCCAGGCAGGCACCCACCAACAGATCCGGCGGCACGTCTTCAACGGCGAAACGGATGGCATCGGCGGCACGGTCGAATCGCCGATAGCCCATGGCACGGGTTCCCGACCTGCGGCTTCTTGGAGGAAACAGCTCCGCTTCGGCGTCGTAGTCGAACGGCAATGGCTTTGTGCGCTCGTCGGTGATGGTGGACATCGATCGACTCCATTATTCCTGCGGCGACCAAAGGCCCGGCTTGGAGCACATTGCCGCCTTGATGGAGATTCTTCATCTATATAGGGATTGCGGCTGGCGAAATACAGATGAGCGGTAGAAATGATTTTCAACCCGCGCCGCATCGCGTTCGTGTTCTCCGGAGAGTTTCGTGGACTCTGGAGATCGGACGGAGTAACATAAGATAATTGCGCTTCATCGCCCAGGCGGAGCGAATGAGTGCCCGATAGTAGGCGACCTTGCGGGCCTCGTGGTGTTCCACGCCGCCGGGTTGCAATTCCGGTCGTGCTCCGAAATCGATCTTGTCGGCCGGATCGTTGCCGACAAGCGATTCCCCTTGGGCAGCGCGACGCAGATGTTCGGTCCTTTATCAGGCCGTCCCTCCCTGCACATTCGTGACGCCGTTGCGCGAATTGCCAGGCGCTGCCTGCCGTCACGAGCCCGCCTCTTGAGGTCCGGTCATGTCGGGCCGAGCCCGCTCGCGAAACAGGAACACAGGGATTCATCTATGGCAGGTAGCGGCGACGTGCATGTGGTCAGATTTCAATGTCCGAGGTGTGGTCAGGACCTCGAGCGGACGGTCAGTCGGCTCAAAGCGAGCGATCCCATGACTTGTTCAGGGTGCGGGGTCGGAATAAACATAGATACGGATCGGCTGTCCAAGGCCGCCGACGAAATTCGGAGAGCTCTCGACAAGGTGCCTCCGGAAATCACAATCAAGTTCTACCGCTGACCCCGAGCGCACGGTCGAGATCAGATCGGGGCGCATCATACATCCCTCGATGTGAGGCGCGCTTCCGCTCGGATCACGCAAGTGACGACTCAATCGCATTACGGCCGGTCTTGGAAGCCACGGTAGCGCGCCACATTTCGACCGTATCGATAATTGACCGGATCATCAGGCCGTTCGCCTCGCGTGAGGCGAGTGTTCAGATCCCCTCCAACCTCAAACCGCATAACTTTGGATGACGCTCCGAAACCGAGAAAGCTTAAGAGCGGCGCCGGGCGGAGCAGCTCTCCGCCGCGAGACTGTTGCGCTTCCGCCCGGCAATCAGGACAACGGCACCGGTGCAATACCGGACTGCCAGTCTTGCGGCGCGTGTTGCTCATTTTCGGCGGAATGGCCGCGGTTCTCGCTGGAAGATGATGCTGCCCTCGATCGAATCCCGCGCGACCTCGTCGACAAGAATGGGGCCCGAATGCGATGCTTCGGCAACCGTTGCGCTGCGCTGGTCGGCGAGGTCGGCGTAGCTACTTCCTGCGCGGTGTACACCGTCCGGCCGGACGTCTGCAGAGCTTGCGTGCCCGGAGAGGATGCCTGCCAAATGGCCCGTAAGCACTTCAAATTGTGAGGTCCCGCCGATGCGGCATCAATTTGCACATCGGCTCCAGCTCTACATCATCGATCGGAGAAGACATGCCAGACCAATTTCGATCAGGTCAGACAGTCCGCCTTTGCCGCGGCATTGCAAACAGGTCGGCGGCCGCCGGCGAGTACAAGATCGTCCGACAACTCCCCGACATCGGGGGCGAGTTGCAGTACCGTATCAAAAGTGTGCGCGAGCCGCACGAGCGCGTGGTGAAAGAGAGCGATCTGGAAAAGATTTGAGCGCCGAACACACGGCTCGCCGATCCTTCGGTGCGTCGGAAGGCATTGCGCAAGATAGCGATCAGCGGCAGGCCTTCCTCGGACTCCCCCTTTCTAACCATCTCGGTTGAGATGGTCTTCCGACGTCCGACTCGGGATCAGTGCTAGAACTGCCAGAACAGCGTCGCCCAGGCGAAGCCGCCGACCGCGACCGCGAGGCCGAACGGAAGCATGGCGACCACACGGCGCGCGGGAGCGCCAGCATAACGGGCGGCAATCTGCCAGCCGAGCCACAGCGACCACAACGCGGAGCCGACGAGCAGCGCCGCCCGCAGCGCGCCGACGAAGTCGAGCGCGAGGCCTTCGGCGCGCAGCATCGTCACCGTGAGCGACGAGAGCCCGAGGAAGACACCGCATCCCGCGAGCGGGATCAGCGCCTGCGCGAGATGATGGAAGCGGGCCGACGACCACGCCCCGAGGACGCGGACGGCGGCAACGACCGCCACGCTGATCGCCCCGCCGATGATCACCGTGCTCGCCAGGATGTAGCCGATCAGGACCGCGCCATCGAGCAGCGAGAGCGTGTCGTTCTGCGCCGGATAATTGGTGAGCAGCCACCATGGCGCCCACGGTTCGAGCGGCCACATGATGTTCCAATCGACGAGCTGCTCGGCGATCGCCTGCTTGACGGCGACGTACCACGAACTGTCGACCCAGTGAAACGCGCCGGCCGCCAGTCCGAGGAGACCGAATATGATGAGCCAGGTCTCGATCGGCTTCGCATCATCGCCGGCGACCTCGACGATCTCGTAATTCGGCGAGCGCCGCGCGAGCGCGATCGCGCCGCGAAAGCCGCTGCAACGGCCGCACATGTGACACTGGCTCGCACCGCGCATGGTGCGGATCGGCACGAGCGGTGCGCAATTGACCGGCGTGGTGTGTGCGCCGCGCGGCTTGTGCCAGGCGCGCCAGGCGTTCTGGTCGACGCGAAAGTGCACGGGCGCGAGCTTCGACAGCAAGCCGAACACGCCGGTGACCGGGCACAGGTAACGGCACCACACGCGCTTGCTGGTCCCGTACATGTAGCCGACTGCGATGGCCGCGAGCGTCGACCCGCCGAGGATCACCAGCACGGGCTTGGGATACTGATAGACGCTCACCATCTGCCCGTAGATCGTCGTGCACGCGAAAGCGACGAACGGCCAGCCCTTCCACTTGATCCAGCGCGGGACCGCGTGGCCGCGCCCATGCCCGCTGGCGGCTTCCGAGAGCGTGCCTTCAGGGCACAAGAGCCCGCACCAAAGCCGCCCGACCAGGACCATGCTCAGCAGCACGAACGGCCACCACAGACCCCAAAACACGAACTGCGCGAACAGCGTGAGGTTGGTCCAGATATGTTGGGTTCGCTGTGGCAACGGCAGAAAGAACGGCACCGAGATGAGGATCAGGTAGGTGGCGACCACGGCCCACTGGAGGATGCGGATCGCGCGCTGATGCCGCATCAACCAGTCGCCGGTGCGGCGCAGCGTCCCGTCGATTGTGGCGGACTGCCCAATCGCCGGGAGGTGCGCGCTGCCAAGCCTGGTGCTCAACCGTATCCTCGTCGGTTATTTGGCGACCAGCACGGCGGCCGGCACACCCGGATGGAAGTCGTCGAAAAAGGTGTATTCGCCCGGATCGAGTGTCCGAATGACGAGCGACGACACGCTATTGGGCGCCAGGACCTTCTCCTTGCGCAGCTCCGTGCTTTCGAACTCGGCCGGGGTCTTGCCGGTATTGTGCAGCTCGAGCTTGAAGCGGCGCTTGGCCGGCACTTCGAGCCGCGAGGGCGTCACGACCCCGTCCTTGAACTCGATGCGGAACACCGGATCCTCTTCGGCGGCGAGCGGCCCAGCCAGCGCCAGCACGAGGCCGGCCGCACCGGCAAGCATCGTCCGCCGGGCGATGTGCCGCGCCGGGGTTGCGGTCACAGGATTCATGAGCTGCACTCAGTACTTGATGGTTGTGCGCGCGCCCACCACAAGCGCATTGCGCATCGCCGTCGTATCGGCCGGACCAAGCGGATTTATGATGTTTCCGCCCGGATGGAAGATATACTGAAGGTTGGGCTGCACCGTCCAGCCTGGGACGATCTGGGCCTGATACGTCAATTCCAGCGCCGCCTCATAGTCGCGGATCGGCGTCGTGACCCCGGAAAAGAGCACCCGGTCCTGGTCGAAACCGCGCGCGGCATCCGAAATGCGCGCGAATGCAAAGGCGACCCCGAATGCGTCGTCCGGCCGCGCCGCGATCATTCCGTTGAAGTTGAGGCCCGCATCGACATAGAGGTCGATCAGGTTCCGGTCCGAGGGACTGGCCGAGACCCGCGCGAACAGCCCGATGCCTTTGTCGGCGTTGCCGCCCGGAAGGGCGTAAAGCTGCTGGTCAATGACGCCATAGATGCCGAAATTGTACCGTCGCTGCAGCGGCTCACCGTTGCTGAGGGGATCGGCGAGCGGCAGACCGTTGGCCCCGACGCGCAGATCGTCGAAGTCTCCGAAATGCGTCCAGGCGCCGACCTTGACGGTTCCGGGAAGCCCCTTCGCGTTCTTGTCGTGATTGTATTTGAGCTGCGCTTCACCGATGACGAACGGCGGATCCTGCACCCGAAAGTTCAGTCCATACCGGTTGCGCTCCTGCGGATCGTTCGTTCCCGGTCCTGCCGGATCACCATTGAACACCGCCAGCAGGAACGCCTGTTGCGGGCTCGGTTCGTATTTCACCCGGAAGCCCGGGGTGGCGAGCGGATAGGCCGGACCGCCACTCGGGAGATCGATCGCCGTGATGGTCGGCCAGCCGAACGTGCCGTTGACGAACAGGCCCGCGTATTGGCTGGTGATGAATTCGGTGTCGGCCGCGAGTTGTCCGGCGCGCAGCGCGAGCTTGTCGTCGAACAGCTTCTGCTCGAACCAGGCTTCATACAGACGTGTCGCAGGCAACGCCTCGATGTTGCTGATCGGCATGAGATTGCCGACATAGTCGCGCGACAGCTCCTTGCCGTGAATCTGGAAGACGTTGAAATGGGCGGCGGCGCCGGTCCAGCCGGCGAGCTTTTGCAGATCGGCATCGAAGATGAAGTCCAGGCGGCCTTCGTAAACAGCGCCCTGCCTCATCCCGCCCGAAACGTTCGAAAATGTCTCGCCGATGTAGTCCAACTGGTAGGTCACGCCTTTCCGGGCGAGCGCGGCGCGGCTGCCACCGGGATCGGCCAGTCCGGAAGGAAGGCTTGTGGCAATCGACGGCGATGGAATTCCGTTCGCGTTTTCGCCCCTGTCTTCCGACCAGCCCGTACTCGGCAGCAGCACCAAGCACCCCGCCAGAATTGCCCCCAGCCGTTCCGCACGCCTGTGCTGCACGACCTCGCGTCCTTTCGCTCCGGTCCGCCGGCCGATGATCCGTCGTCGATCAAGCCGTCGCGGGCTCGCGTGCTTGCAACCCGCAATGCAAGCCGCTGGGACCGGCCCGGCGGCTCTCACTGCAGCATGGCAAGAGCCCTGCCGACCTTCTTCAGGGCGGCCCTACAATTTTGAAATTATACAATAATTACGGAATATCTAATTATTCAATATTTGCGCAGCGCGCAGCCCAGGTTATCTGCGCAGCTCAAGTTCCGACGCGGACGGCCGGCGCATTGGCCCGCCTCACTCGTCCCCTCCGTCCCGCCCCATTCGCCGGCAACGGCAGACATCCCTGGCATCGCCGCCGTTCGTTCCCTGCGGCGAGCCTCGTACTCCGCTGCCTCGGCCCGCACCGATGCGGTGTTCAATACGCCCCCTTCTTGCCGACTCCCGCGTAGGTGAAGTCGTAGTCGACGGTGAACGTCTTGAACCACGGCCCCACGCCGGTCTCCTTGTCGACATGGCGTCCGAAGTGCACCTCGTGGTTCTCGCTTGGCGGCGCGACCGTGAGCCGGAGCTTGTACTTTCCGGGCCCCATCAGCTTGACGTTGTCGCCGTAGTGCGGTCCGTCATTGGCGACCATGGGCATGAGCTCGCCCTTGAGCGTGTTGCTGTCCCCCTGCTTGGTCAGCTCGTATTTGACGACCAGATAGCCGACCCAATCGCCTTCCGCGTATCCGTTCTTGTTGTCCTTGGCCGCCTTGATGTCGGCCTCGAGATGCACGTCCGAATCCTTGGCGTCGCGCATCATGCCGGGCGGATCCATCTCGATCGGCTGCAGATAGACCGCGGCAACCTCCATGCCGGCGACCATGTGCGGCTTGCCGATCGGATATTCTTTGGCGCCGGCTGAAGAGGCCATCGCGGCAACGGCAAACCCCGCGGCGATCATGGTGACAAGTGTTCGCATGTCCACCTCCTGCACACCGGCGCGATTCATGCGCGACATTGAAGAATTTGTGTCGTGTATGGCGGCATCAGCCGAAAGTCAATGAAGATCAAATATTTGGAACCTCTCAACTGTGGTCCGGCCGGCCGGATGGACGAGCTTCGACCTGCCGCAGGTACCGGGATGGAAACACCGATGCTCAAGATAGAGTCGTTCTAATAAGAACCATGCTGCAGCTCCGAATGTGCGCCCTCCGAGAGCCGTCGCAGCCGCACACCGGGCACTGCTGCCGCGCTCCGGCTCGAGCGCCGTGTCGTTATTTTCGGCTTCTCCATCGTTCGGATGACGCGCCGAGCGGGCGCGACGGACTATGACGCGATGACGCACGAAGGGCGGTCGGCGGATTTCCGCACCGCCTGTGAACGGCCTCACACGGCCGCGCCGTTGCGAACGGTAATGTCTGCGCCAACGGCAAACGTTCGCAACGCGAATGCGCCGCCGATCGAGTGTGCAGACTCCGCATGCGACAGAGGAGACCGTCATGCCCAAATTGATCAAGGTCGCGTTCGTGCTCGCGGTGGCCGTCGTTGCCGTCGCGGCGCAGCAGGTGATTTCGGTGCACGGAACCTCCTCACGGGCGGCGCTCGCCGATGGCGCGATCTCGCCGTTGCAGATCATGCGCAAGGCCGGCCCGATGCCGACGAGCGATTTCGACCTGACACCCTGAAAGCAGGCGAGCATCGCCCGCGAACCTGCAATGCGGCCGGCTCATCCGGTGCGCAGCAGCGGCTTCGACTTGCCGCTCAGCACTGCGCCCCACGAGAGCAACCGCGGACAAGCTTCGAGCAGGTGCAGGCCGAGCACTGCCGAGAGGGGCCGCACGGCAAGGCCGGCGAACAGTGCGGCCGCGCGCAACCGAACAGAAAATGCCGCACGCCAATCCGTGTCGTAACGGCGTCCGATTTGCGCGCGCACGCGCGCGGAGCCGACCAGCTCCCGACAGGACGCCAGCCGCCCGCACAGGAGCGCGGCCGACTGCATCGCCATGCTGATGCCCTCCGCGACGATCGGATGCGCTTCGCCGGCGATGTTGCCCACATAAAACATGCCGTCGCGATAGCGAGCGCGCATGCCGGGACAGATCGGACCGGCGGCAAGCCAGGGACCCTCGCGCGTCGCCCCTCGGAGCACGTTGCGCACGCCCGCGCATGAAGCCATGACGTGTTGCAGCACCGCGTCACCCGCCTGAGCGGTCCCGTTCCGCGCGCGGCAGAGGCGCAGCACATCGCGCCGGATGCAGCAGGACAGCGTGGTGCGTCCATCATTGGTGTGCACGAGGCCGCCATAACCTCCCGGAAAGGCGAGGAGCGGCATGAGATCGGGTGGAAGATCGCAATGCGTGAAATGCGCCTTGAAGGCGAGCAGATCGGTGTCGGCATGGTCTGCGGCCGCGCCCCACGGCTGCTGTTCCCACGAGCCGTAGGCGGCGATCACCACGCGCGCCGCGAGATCCCTGGTCCCTTCGCCGCGCAGGGTGATCGCGTAGCCATCATCCATCTGCGTCAGCGCGACCGCGCGCCACGGCTGCCACAGTTCCGCGCCCGCGGCCATCGCTGCGTCCCGCAGGAGATTGTCGAGATGCTCGCGGCCGAGCGCGCGGCCCCATGGCTCGCCCGACAGGACCTGCGGCATGTTCGCCGCGAGCTCAGCGTCCTGGGCGAACAGGCCGACGCGCCGCACCGGCGGCCCGGCGTGCTGCAGGAACGATTGGCCGACGCCGAGCGTGTGCAGCAGCGGCAGGCTGGTGGCGGAGATGAACTCGCCGCACACCTTGCGGCGCGGGAAACGCGCCTTCTCCACGAGCGCGACCGACCAGCCGGCTTTCGCCAACAGCAGCGCTGTCGTCGATCCGGCCGGCCCGGCACCGATGATGACCGCATCGTAGGTCACCGCGCTCTCCCGCTGTTGCGCGACGCGACGAAACAGTGGGTGAAGGGACCGCTGGCATATTCGCTCACGCGCCATCCTGTTTGCGGCCAGGCTGCGGTCAGTTCGCGGCCGGCGAAGCCGGCGCGCACGCTCGTGACCGCGTCATTGCGGGTGACGGCGGCACAGCCGACCAGGCCGACAAGGCGGCTCGCCTGAAGCGCAAGGACACCTCGCCGCGGTTCGCAGGCCGCGAAAGCGCGCGTCGCCCGCGCGACATACCGCAGCAGCCGCTCGAGCTCCTCGGGCACGAAGTGATGCAGGACCAGATTGGCGACCGCCAGATCGAGGGCGTACGCGCGCTGCTCGAGAAACGACAAGATATCGGCCACAACGGTCTCGAGCGTCCAACCGAGCGCCGCGAAGGCCGCACGCGTCCTGCCGGCGACCGTGTCCTTGCGGTCGACGAGGATCAAGCGGACGCCCGGCCAACTTGGCGCGAGCCGGCGCGCGAGGCGCAGGGCGAACATGCCGTCGCCGCCGCCGAGGTCGAGCATCGTTCGCGGCGGCACGATGCCCTCCCGCCGCAGCGCCCGGGCGAGGATCGGGGCCTGAAACATGAGCGCGTTGAGCCGGTCGAGGTCGCGCCGGGAACGCAGCGCCCGCGGATCCCGCGCCGGCAGCGCGTCGAGCCATTCGGGTTCATCCTGGCGATAACGCATGCGGATCACGCCCCGGCCGCTCGGAACAGCATGGTTTCGGCGATCATGCCGGGGCCGAACGACATGGCGCAGCCGGTGGCGCCGCGGCGCGCCGTGCGCAGCAGCGCTTCGAGCACGAACATCACGCTCGCCGACGACATGTTGCCGTAGCGGCGCAAAATCTCGCGCGAGGCGGCGAGCGCCGCGGGCGCAAGACCGAAGGCACGCTCTACCGCATCGAGCACCGAACGCCCGCCCGGGTGAACCGCCCACAGGTCGATCGAATCGACCGGCGCGCCGCGCAGGATGTCGGACTTGCGGGCGCTGAGCGCTTCGTGGATGGCGCCGGGCACCCGGCCCTTGAGCACCATGTCGAAGCCGAAATCGCGGATGTGCCAGGTGATCAGCTCGCGCGTGTCCGGGACGAGCTCGGCCCGGAAGCTGTCGAGGGCGGCACCATGCGGCTCCGCACTCACCAGACAGGCCGCACACCCGTCGGCGAACAGCAGGAAGGAGAGGACCTGCTCGAGATCGGTCGTCTCCTTGAGATGCAGGGTGCAGAGCTCGAGGTTGAGGACGAGCACGCGCGCCCGCGGCTCCGAGCGCACGATGTGGCGCGCGAGCTTGAGCGCGTTGATCGCCGCGTAGCATCCCATGAATCCGACCATGGTGCGCTCGACCGAACCCGGCAGCCGGCAGCGCTCCACCAGTTCGAGGTCGAGGCCCGGCGCGGAGAAGCCGGTGCAGCAGGTGATCAGCAGATGCGTGATGCGGGCGCGCTCGCCGCCGAGCTGCAGCCGTTCGATCGCGGCGGCGCCGAGCGCCGGCGCATGGGCCTCGAAGGCGCGCATGCGCGCGGCGGTGTCGGGAAACCCGCCGCGCTTGTAGAATTCCCCGGCATCGATAGCGGGTGCGTCCGGATCCGAAGCCGGCGCGAGGCACGAATAGCGATGATCGATGCCGGCCCGCTCGGCCATGCGACGGAAGAGACAAGCGTTGCGCCGGTCACCGGCGAACAGCGAATGCGCGAAGCGGAGAAAGACCCGGTGGACGTCGTGAGGCGGCACGGCCGTCGCGATCCGGTTGATGTACGCCGTCGTCACTCGGCGCTCCCGTCGTCATCTGGCTCGCCGCCCGTCTCGGCAAGACCCCAAGGGGCGGGCGTTATTCCGCCGGGCGCGGACGCGCCGATACAACTCATCGTGAACGTTCTGAGGGCCCATCGGGAGCGCGGAACGTCTGCATGGCGCGCCGGACAGGCCCTCAATGAAAATTCCGTCCCTTCGGCATGACCTTTGCGGCCTCGGACGGATAGCCCCGCGCATTGGCCGTCTCGTGGCGCAACTCGGGCGTTGTCGTGAAGCGGACGAAGGAATCGCCGGCACGCGGATGACGCCCGACCTCGGGGCGCAGCGGAGGTTCGTTGCGGCGCGTTGCGGACTCCTCGTCCCCTGACAGGCGCCGCAGCAGCGGCGAGAGATCCTCCATGCGGTCGGCGATGACGTGGATGACGCCGGACGCATTCTGCACCTCGCCCGTCACGGCAACGAGGCGCGAGCCGAGCACCAGCGGCCGATAGGTCTCGAACACGCGCGGCCAGACGATCACGTTGGCGATCCCCGTCTCGTCCTCCAGCGTCATGAAGATCACGCGGCTGGTGCTCGGCCGCTGGCGAACCAGCACGAGTCCCGCCACGGTGACGCCGCGTCCGGAAGGAATCGTCGTCAGTCGTTCGTGAGCGAGGATGCCGCGGGCCGCGAGATCGCCGCGCAGAAACGAAACGGGATGCGCCTTTAGCGACAGCCGCAGGTGGCGATAGTCCTCGATCACGTGTTCGCCGAGCCGCATCGGCGGCAGGTGAACGTCGGGCTCGCGCGGCGGCATCGCCACGTGGGCGAAGAGCGGCAGATCGTCCTTGTCGCCCGCCCGCCGCAGCGCGCGCACCGCCCACAGCGCCGCGCGCCGGTCGAGCCCGAGCGAGCGGAAGGCGTCAGCCGCGGCGAGCCGCTCGAGCGCCGACGGCTGCAGTCCCGTGCGCAGCCACAGATCGCGGATGGAATCGAACCCGTCGCCACGCACGCGCTCGATGGCGCGGGCATCCTCCTCCGAGAAGCCGCTGACCTGCCGCAAGCCGAGGCGCACGGCATGCTTCGTCCGGATGTCCCCGCGCATCTCGGCATGACGCGGATGCAACCGCGCTTCCGTGGTGTTGGATTCGAGCGTGCAGTCCCAGTTCGAGAAATTGATGTCGACGGACCTCACCGCAACGCCGTGCTCTTCGGCATCGCGCACGAGCTGCGCCGGCGCGTAGAAACCCATCGGCTGGCTGTTGAGGATCGCGGCCGCGAACACATCCGGATAGCGGCACTTGATCCACGCCGAGGCGTAGACGAGCAGCGCGAAGCTCGCCGCATGGCTTTCGGGAAATCCGTATTCGCCGAAACCCTCGATCTGGCGGAAGCAGCGCTCGGCGAAGTCCCGCGGATAGCCGCGCCGCGCCATGCCCTCGATGAACTTGTCGCGGAAATACGGCATCGTGCCGACGCGCCGGAAGGTCGCCATCGCGCGGCGCAGCCTGTCGGCCTCCGCCGGCGCGAAGCCCGCCGCCACGATGGCGATCCGCATCGCCTGCTCCTGGAACAAGGGAACGCCGAGCGTCCTCTGGAGCACCTGCTGCAGCTCGTCGGCATCGCCAAGCCCGGGGGCCGGCGAGGGATAGTGCACCTCTTCGCGTCCCTCGCGCCGGCGCAGATAAGGATGCACCATGTTGCCCTGGATCGGCCCGGGCCGCACGATCGCCACCTCGATGACGAGATCGTAGAACGCCTTCGGCTTGAGCCGCGGGAGCATCGACATCTGCGCGCGGCTCTCGACCTGGAACACGCCGATCGAATCGGCGCGGCCGAGCATGCGATAGACCGCCTCGTCCTCGGGCGGGATGGTCGCCAGCGCGTAATCAAGTTCGTAGTACTGCTTCAGCAGGTCGAGCGCGCGCCGCAGGCACGACAGCATGCCGAGACCGAGCAGATCGACCTTCAGGATCCGAAGCTGGTCGAGATCGTCCTTGTCCCATTCGATGACGGTGCGGTCCTCCATGGCGGCGTTCTCGATCGGCACGATCTCGTCGAGCCGGTCACGGGTGATGACGAAGCCGCCCACGTGCTGGGAGAGATGCCGGGGAAAGCCGATGAGCTCATGCGAGAGCGCGAGCACGCGGGCAAGCCGCGGATCGGACGGATCGAGGCCGATGCGGCGCGTCTCCTCCGCCACCACGCCGTCCTTGGACCAGCCCCACAGCGTGCGCGCGAGCGCCCCGACCGTGTCGTCCGAAAGTCCGAAGACCTTGCCGACCTCGCGGACGGCGCTGCGCCCGCGATAGCAGATGACGGTGGCGGCAAGCCCGGCATGCTCGCGACGGTAATGTTCGTACACGTGCTGGATCACCTCCTCGCGCCGTTCGTGCTCGAAATCGACGTCGATGTCGGGCGGCTCGTTGCGCGCGGCGGAAACGAAACGCTCGAACAGGAGGTCGATGCGCTCGGGATCGACGTCGGTGATGCCGAGGCAATAACAGATCACCGAATTCGCCGCCGAGCCGCGGCCCTGGCACAGGATCGGCTCGGGCCGCGTGCGGGCGACTGTGATGATGTCATGGACGGTGAGGAAATAGGGCGCATAGCCGAGCTCACCGATGAGCTTCAGCTCGTGGTCGAGCGCATGGCGTGTCTTCGGCGGAATGGTTCCGCCATAGCGGCGGCGCGCGCCTTCCTCGGCGAGCGCCACGAGCGCGTCCTGCGGGGTCGCGTAGCCGGCGCGCAGCTCGGTCGGATAGTTGAACGCCAACATGTCGAGTGAGAAACAGCACGCATCGAGAAAACGCCTCGTCTCGGCGACGGCCGCAGGCGCGGAGCGAAACAGCCGCGCCATCTCCTCCGGCGATTTCAGATGACGCTCGGCATTGGCCTCGAGGCGTTTGCCGGCGGCCTCGAGCGTCACGTGCTCGCGGATGCAGGTGACGACGTCCTGCAGGTCGCGGCGCCCGGGCGCGTGATAGAGCACGTCGTTGACGGCGATAAGCGGCACCTGTCCCTCGGCGGCGATCGCCATGAGACGCGCGCGCCGGCGATGGTCGTCGCCGCGATAGAGCATCGCCGCGCCGAGCCAGACGGATGTGATCTCACGCAGGCTTCCGAGAAGCGGCACGAGACGTGCCGCCTCGATGTGCGCGTGCGGCAGGACGATGAGATTGAGTCCCTCGGCATGCGCCAGAAGGTCGGGGAGAAAGAGGATGCAGTCGCCCTTCTCGGCGCGCTGCTTGCCGCACGTCAGGAGCCGGCAGAGCCGGCCCCAGGCGTCGCGGTCCCGCGGATAGGCGAGGATGTCGGGCGTGCCGTCGGCAAAGACGAGACGGGCGCCGACCGCCAGCCGCAGCCCCTCTTCCTTCGCCACCGCGTGCGCCCGCACGACGCCCGCGACCGTGTTGCGGTCGGCAACGCCGAGACCGGCGAGACCGAGCTCCTTCGCCTGCTTCACCAGTTCCTCGGGATGCGAGGCACCGCGCAGGAAGGAGAAATTGGTGGTGACGGCAAGCTCGGCATACTCGGTCATGCGCGTCTCTCAGGCGAACAGCCCGTGCAGGAACCAGCTCGGATGCGCGGCCCCCTTGCCGTAGAGACCTTCGCGGTAGAGCCAGAAGCGCGCGCCGTCGCGGGTCTCGACCCGGAAGTAGTCGCGCGTGAGCGTTCGCCCGACCCCGTCCCGCCACCATTCGGGGGCGATGCGCTCGGGGCCTTCGGCCACGGCGATCTCGTGCATGACGAAGCGCCAGCGGAAGCGCACCGGTGGTCCGTCCGGCACCTCGGCGATGGCCTTGATCGGCTCCGGCCGCTCGAGCAGATGGATCGGCCGCGCCGGAGCGAGGCTGTCCGGCACGCCGGCCGGGGCGGCGCACGCCCGCACCTCTCCGGACGATGTCTCGCCGGCCACATGCGCCGGGACGTCGACGGCGGCGAATTCCGGAATGTGCGTGTCGTGCGGCACCATCCGCCGCACGCTGTCGAGACCAAATCGCGCGCCGAGGCGATCGACGAGACGGGCGAACTCGGCAGCGTGGTCAGGCACACCGAACCCGCTCTCGACCGGGTCGAGCGGCTCGGTGACGTCGGCGGCAAGACGCACGATGTCGAAGCCGAAGCCGGGATCGCAGGCCTCACCAACGGCGGCAAGCCGCTCGACGAACAGGCGGCGGACGACATCGGGCGCACGCACCGGCCGGCTGGTCGCGGCGGAAAGATGCTGCACCTTGCCGTCGGCGCGGAACAGCGTGAGCCGCAGCATGCGGGCGCCCTCCCCGTGCCGCTCCAGGGAGAGCGCGAGCTGGCGCGCCAGCCGCTCGACCGTGGCGAGCACATCGGCCTCGAGCGCGATCGGATCGGCGAAGCGTCTCTCCGCCACATAGACCGGCGGCGGACGGCGCGGCGCGATCGATTCGTCTTCGCGCCCGAGCGCCTGGTCGATGCGGCGGATGAGGTCGATTCCGAAGCGGGCGGCGAGTGGCGCGCGCGGCCGGTCGAGCACGTCGGCGACACATTTCAAGCCGACGCCGGCCAGCGCCGCGACGGTGTCGGGGTGAATCCGCAGAGCGGCGAGCGGCAGCGGGGCCATCGTCTCCCGCGTCGCGCCGACGGGAACGATCGGGACCCTGCCGAGGCGGGCGACGCCCCAGGCGCAGCCGACCGTATCCGCGACGGCCGCACGCGCCCTCAATCCCTGCGCGGCAAGGCGGCGGATGAGATCGCGGCAGAGAGCGGCCTCGCCGCCGAACAGATGGGCGCAGCCGGTGACGTCGAGCACGAGGCCGTCGGGACGATCGAGCCCGACCATGGGCGTGTAGCGGTCGCACCAGTCGGCCACCGCCTCGAGCAGCCGCTGGTCGGCCTGCGGATCGGCCTCGGCCACGACGAGCGCCGGATACATGGCGCGCGCGTCGGCCACCGCTATGCCGGGCTTAAGCCCGAGCCGCGCGGCGGCGTCGTTCACCGCCGTCAATCGCAGCGCCGATTTGACCGGCGCCGCGACGGTCAGCGGCTCCATCTCGACTAGCGATTCGCTGCGCACGATCCGGTCGGTCGGAAGTCGCCGCAGCCACAGCGCGAGATAGCGCCGGGTCGAAGAAGCTGCGCTCATGATGATCCCATGCGATGGTCCAGCGGCCGCACGGGCCGCGGCGGTTCTTGACGAGAGAGAGGGTGAAGGCCGTGCGGCCCAGTCCGCCGAAAGCGTCGGGACGGCTCGCCGCCGCCGCGATCGTCCAACGGGTCTCGGCCGCGCTCGGCTG
>CAYVBN010000142.1:0-2404 GCA_964449645.1 uncultured Hyphomicrobiales bacterium | reverse complement strand
CTTCCGCACCGCCGCCGAAAAGTTCGACGCCATCACCGAGGTCATCATCGACTGCCGCAAGCGCGGCCAGCCGGTGCTGGTCGGCACGACCTCGATCGAGAAGTCCGAGAGCCTCGCCGAGATGCTGCGCCAGGCCGGCTGGGAGCAGCACGACTTCTCCGATCCGAATGCCTTCGCGGCGCTCTATTCGGGCGACGAGGGGGCATCGAAGGCCAAGGTCTTCGCCATCCTCAACGCGCGCTACCACGAGCAGGAAGCCTACATCGTGGCGCAGGCCGGTGTTCCGGGCGCGATCACCATCGCGACCAACATGGCCGGCCGCGGCACCGACATTCAGCTCGGCGGCAACGTCGACATGCGCGTGCGCCAGGAGCTCAAGGACGTTCCGGAAGGTCCCGAGCGCGACGCGAAGGTGGCGGAGATCAAGGCGCAGGTGGCGCGCCTGAAGGAGAAGGCGCTGGGGGCCGGCGGCCTCTTCGTCCTCGGCACCGAACGCCACGAAAGCCGTCGCATCGACAACCAGTTGCGCGGCCGTTCGGGCCGCCAGGGCGATCCCGGCCGCTCGAAGTTCTTCCTCTCGCTCGAAGACGACCAGATGCGAATCTTCGGGTCGGACAAGCTCGACAGCATGCTGCAGCGTCTCGGCCTCAAGGAGGACGAGGCGATCGTCCATCCGTGGATCAACAAGGCGCTGGAGAAGGCGCAGCACAAGGTCGAGGCGCGCAACTTCGACATCCGCAAGAACATCCTCAAGTTCGACGACGTGATGAACGACCAGCGCAAGGTCATCTTCGACCAGCGCGTCGAATGGATGAAGGACGAGGCGGTGGCGGAGATCGTCGCCGACATGCGCCACACCGTCATCGACGATCTGGTCGCCAAGCACGTGCCCGAGAACGCCTATCCGGAGCAGTGGGACACCAAGGGGCTGAAGGAAGAGCTGCAGCGCGTGCTCGGCCTCGATCTTCCGGTCGACGAATGGGGGAAGGAAGAAGGCATCGCCGACGAGGAGATCTTCGCCCGGGTCGAGCGGCGCGCCGACGAGCACATGGCGGCGAAGGTCGCGCAGTGGGGCGCTGACGTCATCCGCTACGTCGAGAAGTCGATCCTGCTGCAGACCCTTGACCATCTCTGGCGCGAGCACCTGATCATGCTCGATCACCTGCGTCAGGTGATCGGTTTGCGCGGTTACGGCCAGCGCGATCCGCTCAACGAGTACAAGGCGGAAGCCTTCAACCTGTTCGAGGCGATGAGCCAGAACCTGCGCGAGGCGGTGACGGCGCAGCTGATGCGGGTCGAGATCCTCCCCGCGCCGCCGCCCGAGGAGCCGCAGAATCTGCCGTACATGGAAGCGCACAAGATCGATCCCTCGACCGGCGAGGACGAGATGGCGCTTGCGAACGGCGGCGGGCTGTTGACGGCCGCGGCCGTGCCAGGCGCTGCGGCGGTTGCGACCGCGCGCGATCCCAACAATCCCGCGAGCTGGGGCAAGGTTGGGCGCAACGAGCCGTGCCCGTGCGGCTCGGGCAAGAAGTACAAGCACTGCCACGGCCGCTACGTTTGAGCGGCTTCGGGCGGACGTAATCAAACAGATCAAAAGCAAATGGCCGGGGCGAACCCCGGCCATTTCATTCCTGCGATCGCGCGCGAAGCGTTCCGCGCCGCGCTCAATAGTGGTGCCGGTGATGCCGGCGATGATGATACCGGTGCCGCGGGTGCACGGGCACGGGGCGGTAGACCGGGGCCGGCTCGGCCGCGACATAGCGCTGATTGATGCCGAGCACGCCTTCGACGCCGCCGATCACGCCACCGACGGCGGTTCCGACGACTGCACCGACCGGGCCGGCAATCCGGCCGCCTTCATAGAACCCGTGCGCGGCGCCGCCGGGCACGCCCTGGGCCTGCGCGGTCATCGGCATGACAGCGGCGGCAGCCAAAAACGCGCCGCCGATCAGCAGTTTCATCGTCATCGTTACTTTCCTTCTCGAATGCGGACCGTCGTTACGGACCGACTTCAAATCGACAGGTCGGATCGGTCTCGGAAGTCTGCCGGGCCACCCCTCGCAGGGCGGCGTTCAATCCAGCCTGATCCTTTTACCGAAGACGAGCCGCGAGTAAAAGGAGGAAATGCCTTCATGATGTTCGGGCGAAGTTAAGGTTAGAGGGCGTCCGCATCAGTCGATTCGGTGTTCTCAAAATGGCACAGGCAAGTCGAAACTACAGGTTAGGAAGCTTGAAAACTGCGGCTGGTCCATCGGGCGGGCCTGTTTCCGGGGGCCATGGGGGCCCGAAAACCGGAACGTGCTCGGACAAGGCGTCGGAGGCAATCGCGGCTGCTGTGAACCGGCCGGGGAGGAGGCCGCTCTCGTCCGCGGCGTTCGGGATCTGGCCGTCGGGAGGTTTT
>CAYVBN010000141.1:0-6084 GCA_964449645.1 uncultured Hyphomicrobiales bacterium | reverse complement strand
GGTGAAGAACACCGAGGCGCTGGCCAATCCGGACGCCCTGAAGCTCTTCGCCGATCTTCCCGAACTGCGTACCTGAGCGCGAGGCCGATCCACTTTCCGCAGGCGGCGGTGGATAGACGGCCTCGCACCCGGCGCCTTAACCATCTGTTAACCATCCGGCGCGCACAAGCGTCGCGGGGGGCTGGTAACAGTGAGGGCCGCCGTGACGAGCGTAGCTCACCGCCGCCAGCCAATGCGTTTTCGTGGCCGCTCCTACATGGCGTTCGTGCTGACGCCGGAGCTGCCGATCGTCGAATGGCTCACCGAACTGGACGGCTGGATCGGCCGTTCGGCCGGCTTCTTTGTCGGGCGACCGGTGGTCCTCGACCTTGCTGGACTCGATCCGGATCGGGTGGACATCGGCCACCTGATCGACGACCTGCAGGCGCGCGGTGTCCGCGTCATGGGCATCGAGGGGACCGACCCGGAACGGCTCGGTCCCGGCTTGCCGCCCGTCCTGCGCGGCGGGCGCGCCATCAGTCCTCTCGAGCCGGTCGACAAACAGAAGGCCGAAAAGCCCGCCGCGGCCGCTCCTGCCGAGCCGCAGCCGACATCGCTGCTGATCGAGAGTCCGGTGCGCTCGGGGCAGACCGTCGTCTTTCCGAACGGGGACGTCACCGTGCTCGGATCGGTCGCGTCCGGCGCCGAGGTCATCGCCGGCGGCTCGATCCATGTCTATGGCGCGCTGCGCGGACGCGCGCTCGCCGGCTCGGCCGGGAATCCGCGCGCCCGCATCTTCTGCGGCAGGATCGAGGCCGAGCTTCTGGCGATCGACGGGCTGTATCGGACGGCGGACGAGATGGAGCCCGGCCTGCGCAGCCGTCCTGTGCAGGCTTGGCTCGAAGGCGATGTGATGAAGATTGCTCCCCTGGATTGAGTGCTCTGTTCAGATCAGCGTAGGAGGTCGACCAAGATGTCGAAGGTTCTCGTGGTGACGTCCGGCAAGGGCGGGGTGGGAAAGACGACGTCCACCGCCGCCCTGGGGGCTGCCCTGGCGCAGCGCGGCCGAAACGTCGTCGTCGTCGATTTCGACGTGGGGCTTCGCAACCTCGATCTCGTCATGGGAGCCGAGCGGCGCGTCGTCTACGACCTGATCAATGTCGTGCAGGGCGTTTGCAAGATCGGACAGGCGCTGATCCGGGACAAACGTCTCGACACGTTGTCGCTGCTGCCCGCCTCGCAAACCCGCGACAAGGACGCGCTCACCGCGGACGGGGTCGCGCGCGTCATTGCGGAATTGCGCGAGAAGTTCGAGTGGGTCATCTGCGACAGCCCCGCGGGAATCGAGCGCGGCGCCACGCTGGCCATGCGGCATGCCGATGCCGCCGTGATCGTCACCAACCCGGAAGTCTCTTCGGTGCGCGATTCGGACCGCATCATCGGGCTTTTGGATTCCAAGACCGAAAAGGCGGAGAAAGGAGAGCGCGTCGACAAGCATCTTCTCATCACCCGCTACGATCTCAACCGCGCTACGCGCGGCGACATGATGAGCATCGAAGATGTGCTCGAGATCCTCTCCGTTCCGTTGCTCGGGATCGTTCCGGAGAGCCAGGAAGTTCTGCGCGCGTCCAACATTGGCTCTCCCGTCACCCTCTGCAACGCGGCGAGCGCGCCGGCGCGGGCCTATGCCGATGCCGCTCGACGGCTCGAGGGTGAAGACGTGCCGATGGTCATTCCGAGCGACCGGAAGGGCCTGTTCGACAAGCTATTCGGACGGAGAGCCGCATGAGTCTGTTTCATTCGTTTCGACGGCGTGGCTCGGCTGCGATCGCCCGCGAGCGGCTGCAAATTCTTCTCGCGCACGAGCGCGGCTCCGAAGGGCAATCCGATCTCATCGCGGTGCTGAGGGACGAGATCCTGGCGGTCGTTGCCAGGCATGTATGCGTCGAGCCGGACAAGGTCCAGGTCAAGATGGAGCGCGGCGAGGCGGTGTCGATGCTCGAAGTCGACATCGAGATTCCGAACGCGCCGAGGATCGCCGCACGCAACTGACCGTCGACCGACAATCGGTCTGTGGCGTGATCAGATCTGCGGTGCGGCCTTGAATCGATGTCAGCGCGCGGCGGCCTGTAGATGCGGCGGCGCCGCGGCAATCTCCGCGATCAGCTTCTTGACGATCGCCTGGCCGAACGACTCGAAATTCTCCGCCACCATCACGAAGGCGCCCGGTCCGCCGACGACGTTGTCGCGATAGTATTTCGCGAGCCCTCCGGGCGGATTCGTGTGCTCGATGTTCCACGGCAATGGATGATCGCTCAGGATCACGAGGCCGTTGATCGTCACGCCCTTGGCGGTCGCCTCGTCACGCGCCAGAACGATGTCGCGCCCCGAGTTGTTCGTGCCGTCTCCCGAGACGTCGATCGTGCGCCGGCCCGACTGGTAAGGCGCGCGATCGAACAGCGTCATCGAGAAATCGATCGCCGTGCTGATCGAAGTGCGATCCGCGAACGAGCGCGGCGCTTCGAGGACCTGGTCGCCGAACCGGCGCGCCGAGGCCTCGTCGCGGATCACCGTCCAGTCGATCACGAGCTTCTGCGATCCGAGGCCGGACCACTCCACGAAGCAGATGGCGATCTGCCCATTGGCGCCCGACCGGATCGCGTTGAGCACCTGGGGCTCCGAGATCGCCGCCGCATAGCCTTCGCGCTGGAGCTGGAACTTCGTCGCGTCGACGCTGCGTGAAACGTCCGCCGCCAACACGAGCAGCAGATCGACGGCCTCGGCGGCGCGCGCGCTGGCCGCATGAAGAATGGCCACAATGACGACCAGCGCCGAGACGATCCGGTTGGCTCGCATCATGCGACCTCCACACACGCGACGACCCCGGCCATAAGGCTAGCCCATCTGGCGACAGGTGCGTACACGCGACACGTGCGATCACCAAAATATCAACGCGCCGCGGGGAATTCGATCTCCACGAGCGTTCCGGCAGCGGCCGTGCCCGTGACGGACACGGAGAGGGCGGCGGCCCGCGCGAGCGCTTGCGCGATCCGATGGGCCGGCGCGGCGGTGCTGTCGTGCGGAGCGGCTGGCCCGAGCGAGAGGGCATCCTGCAAGGCAGCGCTACGCTCGCCCCCGCTGCGCACCCGCAGGACGACCGAGCGCTCCTGCGATAGGGTCGAGACGATGATTTGCCCGCCGACCGGCGTCGCTTCGGCGGCGCTCGCCAGCAGGTTCGAGACGATCCGTGCTGCCAGACGCCGGTCGACGACGACCTGCGGAAGATCGACGCCGAGCGAAAGCCGGATCACGATCCGCTCCTCCACGCTGGCGGTGCGCAGATGCGAGGTGCATGCATGCACCAGCGCATTGAGGTCGCAAGGCTCCGGGATCGGCATCACGCCGCCGGACCGGATGTCGGCGAGAAGCAGATAATCCTCGAACTGTGCCGCAACCAGGTCGGCATGCGCGCGTATCGCGCGAAGCCGATGACGCAAGCCGTCAGTGCTTTCTTCGGACGACGCAAGCGCAGTGCGCGCGAGATCGCTGACCGCCGCCATGCGGGCCTGCAGCTCCTGTCCGATGGCGGCGAGCGCTTCGGCGGGAATCGCACTCATGTCTGCCGGTGGCCGTGGGTGCGCGTCGGCCTCGATCGGATCGCCTCGGGTCGGATCGCGTTCACGTGACGCGGTCCGCTCGGCCTCTGCGGCGCCGGCCGGGCGCTCGGATGCATGCTCATCTTCGCCCGTGAGCCGGGCCGTCAGGCGACGAGCCAGCTCGCTGAACGCGATGCGTTCGTGCGGGCTGAGAACGGGCGCCTCCTGACCCGACGACGAAGCCGATGTCGGAAAGCGAACAACATTGTCCCCGCCCGGTGCGGCGGGCGAGGTCCGATCGGGCTCGGTCGGAGGGGGCGCAGACGGCGGGCTCATGTCCTCCCGGCCGGATGCCATCGCGGCCGTTGCCGGAGGGCGAAGCACGGGGCGAGCGTCGGCACCGCTCGGCAAAGCGGTGCCGGTGAGCGCCAGCGCCTGGGTGAGGGCGAGATCAACGAGCCCATGCACGGATGTCGCTGCGCTGACCGCGGCCGGTTCCGCAAGGGTGAGGGCGAACACGCTCTCCGTTGCGGAGCCGATCCGCTCAAGCAAAATGCGGCCGTGCGGCGTGAAGGCCGAGGCGGCGCCGGTCTCGCATGCGGCGCGCGCCAGGGCATCGAACCCGAGCGTCGCCAGGTTCGGTTCATTGCCGAGCCGGCGACGAGCCGCTTCGCTGGTGCAAATGAGCGAACCGTCCAGCGCGAAGACCGCAACCGCTTCGGCGCAGCTCGCAACAACAGAGCGAACGCGTTCGCGCAACGGCAATGCGCCGCGCACCGGCTCGGTCGCCACCATCAGGACGGCCTCGGTCGAATCGGACAACAGCATGCGCGCGCAGTGGCACGCGACCGGCGCAGTGTCCGCGTCGATCCCGGACAGCCGCTCGAGCCGTGCGCCTCTCTCTGGAAGCCGCGAGACGATGCCGGCGATCTGCATCGGCAGCGGTTCGGTTGCCTCGAGGCGGCGTTCCACGAGCACCATCGGATCGGCGCCAAACAGCGCCGCGCCTTGCGCATTGGTCCAGAGAACGCGCGTGCCGTCGACGCTCCACAGCCAGGCCGGAACGGTGCTGAACGCGTACGGCGCCAATCGGGGATCGCGCAGGCCATCCAGATAGGAGGTGATCTCGCCCATTCGCCGTCGGACCTCCGGGAGGCGAACCTCCGTGCGTCAACGTTTCCTTAATAATGCTTCATAATGCCCGTCCCTTGCGGCGTCCACGCCGCTCGGCGGCGAAAGCCAAGGCCGGGCAGGGCCATGCCGTGCGGACTCTTCGATTGCCGCGCGTGCGTGGGGATGGAATGATCCTGGCCAGCGGTTCGAGTGCGCCGCTTCGGCGGCGAAATGGGGCGGCAACGCGCGTGCAAGGAGCAAGCCATGGCCAAGGACGCCACCACTCCGTTCGAGATCCCCGCCGAGATGCGGGCCTTCGCCGAGCAAAGCGTGGAACGGGCGAAGGAGGCGTTCGACCAGTTCATGTCGAGCGCCCAGCAGGCGATGACCACGTTGGAGGATCAGGCGGCGGCCGCCCAGGCCGGGGCCAAGAGCGTCAATACCAAGGCGATGAGCTACGCCGAGCGCAACGTCGCCACCGCCTTCGAGTTCGCCAAGAAGCTGGTCCAGGCCAAGGACGCGCAGGACTTGGCGCGTCTTCAGAGCGAATTCGTCGAGGCGCAGATGAAGGCGCTGACCGAGCAGGCCAGGGACCTCGGCGAGGCCGCAACGCGCACGATGGGTGCCCGGAAATAGGGTGCCGAAAGCTCGTCTGGATTGTGCACCGCAACAATTTTGTTGCAATGCGTTCCAGGGCATGCTAGCAAGGATCGATGCTGCAAGAGGGGGATTCTCAGGGAATTCCAGGGGCTGGCAGCAAGGCAAATGGCACCGGACCTGCCAAGGAGAGGGCAGACGGTCCGGGAGCGACGTTCTACTGCCCCCTTAGCAAGGATGACCAGATGACCGAGGCCAGCACGAGAAGCAAGTCGGCCAAATCGGCCGCGGCGGCGAATACCGCTTTTGAAATGCCGTCGTTCGAACTGCCCAAATTCGAGTTGCCGAAATTCGATATGCCGAAGATGGAAGTCCCCGCGGCCTTCCGCGACATGGCGGAGAAGAGCATTTCCCAGGCGAAGGACAACTACGAGAAGATGAAGGCGGTGGCCGAAGAGGCGACCGACCTGCTCGAAGACACCTACGCGAGCGCGACCAGGGGCGCGGCCGACTACGGGCTCAAGCTGATCGAGGCGGCTCGTACCAACACCAACGCGACCTTCGATTTCGCCGGCGAACTGATGAACGTGAAGTCGTTCGCCGAGATGGTCGAGCTGTCGACCGCCCATATGCGCAAGCAATTCGAGGCGGTCTCCGCTCAGACCAAGGACTTGGCGCTGCACGTGCAAAAGGTGGTGACGGAAACCGCCGAGCCGATGCGCGACGGCATGAGCAAGGCGTTCCGCAAGATCGACTGAACCTGCGGCATCGGCGACGCCGGCCGGAGCCGGCGGTCGCG
>CAYVBN010000140.1:0-11479 GCA_964449645.1 uncultured Hyphomicrobiales bacterium | reverse complement strand
GAAGTGGGAACCGGTTCGCCGATGGATCACGCGACAGGTCATCGAGTTGGAGCGCGATCTTACGCGAAACCGGTTCCACTTTGCGGATCGCGCTCCAACTGCGGGGCGCGCATTCGTCCCCTCCCCGGGCGCGCCCCGCATTCTTTCTTTTGTCTCACGCCGAGGTCTCGCAATGCCCGCCCCTGCCGCTCTCCCGCACGTTTCGAATCTGCCCGCAGCGGCCGGCATCGGCTTCAAGCCGGCGCATTTTCAGCAGATCATGCGCGAACCGCAGCCGATCGGATTCATCGAGGTTCACGCCGAGAACTACATGGGCGCAGGCGGACCGCCGCACGCGCAACTGACCGCACTGCGTGAGCGCTATGCGCTGTCGCTGCACGGCGTCGGGCTGTCGATCGGCGCCATGCGCGATCTCGACCGAGAACATCTCCGTCGCCTACGGGCCCTGTGCGACCGCTACGCGCCGCAGAGCTTTTCCGAACACCTCGCCTGGTCGTCGCATGACGACGTCTATCTCAACGACCTCCTGCCGCTCCCCTACACGAAGGAGACGCTGGGGCGCGTCGCCGAGCACGTCGACATGGTCCAGACCGCGCTCGGGCGCGAGATGCTGTTGGAGAATCCGTCGACCTACGTGCGTTTCGCCGAGAGCACGATCGCCGAGACGGATTTCATCGCCGAGGTCTCGCGCCGCACCGGATGCGGCCTGCTGCTCGACGTCAACAATGTCTTCGTGTCGGCGCGCAATCACGGGTTCGATCCGCTCGCCTATCTGGACGCTTTCCCGCTCGATCGCGTGAAGGAGATGCACCTCGGCGGCCATGATGCCACGCATGACGATGCCGGCGCAGAGCTCCTGATCGACGCGCATGGCTCGCCGGTCGCCGACCCGGTCTGGGACCTCTACGCCCACGTCGTCGCGCGCACCGGCGCGGTGGCCACCCTGATCGAGTGGGACAACGACGTGCCCGACTGGCCGCGGCTGCGCGCCGAAGCCGTCGCGGCCGGCGCGATCCTCGCGCGTGCGCAGCGCGCACCGGCAGCGTGAGGAGGCCGGAACGATGGTCCCATTCGAAACAGGCTTCGCCGCCGCGCTGCGCGATCCGGAGCTTCCCGTCCCGGCCGGCATCGTCGCGCACACGCACGCCGCCCCGGCGCGGCGCTTCGCCGTCTATCGTAACAACGTCGCAATCGGCCTGATCGGCGCGATCGAAACCCGGTTCCCGGTCGTGCGCCAACTGGTGGGCGACGATTTCTTTCGCGCCCTGGCGCGGACCTTCGTCGCGGAATGCCCGCCGCGCTCGCCGGTGCTGATGTTCTACGGCGACGATTTCCCCGACTTCATCGCCGGTTTCGCCCCGGCGGCCGAACTCGACTATCTGCCGGACGTGGCGCGGCTCGAAGCAGCCCGCACCCACGCCTATCACGCGGCGGACGCGGAACCCCTCGGGGCTGCAGAATTCGCACGGCTCGATCCGGACCGGCTCGGCGAAGCCATCGTGCGCCTCCATCCGTCCGTGCGGGTGATCCGCTCCGCGCACCCGATCGTCACGATCTGGGCGATGCACGCGGGCGAGGCCCAGCTCGGCCCGATCGCCGAATGGCAAGGGGAAGACGCACTCACCGCCCGCCCGCATCTCGACGTGGAAACGCGCCGTCTGCCCGCCGGCGGCGCGGAATTCCTCCGCGCCCTCGGCACGGGGCGCCCGCTCGCCGAGGCCGTCGAATCCGCGCGCGCGGACGACCCCTCATTCGACCTCACCGCCAACCTCGCAGGGCTCATCGGCTCGGGCCTCGTTGCGGGGATTCGCCTGCCCGAGCCGTCGGAGAATCCCGCCCCATGACGACGATCGCGCTTGCCCGCCCGACGCCCGCGCCGGTGCGTCTCGCCCAGCGGCTGATCGGGCTGCTGGACCGCATCCCCTATTGGATGATCGGACTGTCCGCCCGGGTCTTTCCAGCCGCCGTGTTCTGGCAATCCGGCGAGACCAAGGTGAACGGATGGCATGTCACCGACAGCGCCATCGCGCTCTTCCGCGAGGAATATGCGCTGCCGTTCATCGATCCGGTGATCGCCGCGCATATGTCGGCCGTCGCCGAGCACCTGTTCCCGGTCCTGCTCGTGATCGGCCTCGCCTCGCGCCTCTCGGCGCTCGCGCTCCTCACCATGACGGCCGTGATCGAGATCTTCGTCTATCCAGGCGCCTGGCCGACCCACGGGGTATGGGCGACCTGCTTCCTGGTGGTGATTGCCCGCGGGCCCGGCCTGCTCTCGCTCGACCACTGGATCGCCCGCCGCTTCGCCTGACCTTCGGCCCCCAAAAAGAGAGGGGTTGCCTTTGAGGCAACCCCTCCATTGTCGAGCCGCAGACCGGCTCTAGACCCCAACGCGTGTGGTCACGCGCGACCCTCGTGAGAGGCGAGAATCCAGGTCCTGAGCGCCGGCAACCGCGGCGAATGACAATGAGACACTGGATCACCTCCTTTCTGTTGTTAACGACCCTCCGAATGTAAGCGCGGATCGGTGATTCGGTAAGCCCGCAACCGCCGCAGGCCTCCTTGCCGCGCCTGTCCGGCCCCAAAACCCACGAAATGCCTAGTCCTTTATCCGCGCTCCATCCGTGGCTGGGGATGGGCCGCTTGGCCGCGTTGCCTTCTGAGGAAACTTGAATATATGATTCTTTCAAGGGAGATTGCCGCCATGCTGCGCCCTGTCGCCGCCCGGTCGGCCACCGTGGAGGGGGCCGTGCTCACGAAAGCGCTGGTGCGTGCGGCCGAACGCCTGGGTCTGTCCAACAAGGCCGCCGGCCGGGTGATCGGCGTGTCCGAAGCGACCATGTCGCGCATCGGCAGCGGGACCTACGTGCTGGCCCGCGGCGACAAGCCGTTCGAGCTCGCGACCCTGCTGATTCGCCTGTTCCGCTCGCTCGACGCCATCGTGGGCGGTGATGAGACGGTCGCCCGCGCCTGGCTCAAAGCCGAGAACAGCGCGCTCGGCGGACGACCGATCGAGAAGATCCAGACCGTGTCCGGCCTCGTCGATGTCATCGCCTACCTGGACGCCCGACGCGCTGTCGTCTGAGGCGCGGCCCCTGTCGGGGTCCTGCTGGCGCCTGGTCGAGGCGCAGCACCGGGTATCGACCCTCAAGCTCGTCGATACGCTCGAGGAGCAGAGCCTGCTCGAGGACCTGATCGAGCAGACCAAGCCGCCGTTGCCGCCCGAGGCGCGCCGGCTCGATTACCTGCTCTCCACGCCCTTCCGCTACGGCGCCCCCTACCCGGCCGGCTCGCGCTTTCGCCGGCCCGGCATGACGCTCGGCGTCTATTACGCCTCCGAGGTGGTGCGCACCGCGGTCGCCGAGATGGCGTTCCGCCGGCTCCTGTTCTTCGCCGAGTCGCCCGCGACGCCGTGGCCCTCCA
Organism: uncultured Hyphomicrobiales bacterium; assembly: GCA_964449645.1. Taxonomy (GTDB): domain Bacteria; phylum Pseudomonadota; class Alphaproteobacteria; order Rhizobiales; family Xanthobacteraceae; genus CAYVBN01. The sequence goes on along the minus strand of CAYVBN010000140.1, from coordinate 8,059 downwards.
ATGCCGCCGACTACACCGCTTTTGCGGCAGCCTACGGCACGCGCCGCGCCCTCGACCTGACGGTGGCGCCGTTCACGGCCGCACGCGCAGCCTGGACGCACCCGACCGACTATGCGGCGTGTCAGGACCTGGCGGACACGGCGCGCAGCGCCGAGATCGCGGTGATCCGCTACGAATCCGCCCGCGACCCGGAGAAAGGCGCCAACCTGGCCCTGCTCACCCCCGCCGTGTTCGCGTCCCCGACCCCGATCGACCGGCAGACCTGGCGGATTCGCCTCGGCCCCTCCGGCGTGCAGGCGCTGTGCGATTTTCCGGCGATGCGGCTCGGCTATGACCGCACGGCGTTTGCCGCCGACCCGCGTGTCGCCAAGCTCGTCTGGGAGCGCTGAGCGGGGCGGCAGCCGCCCAGCGCCCTGGCAGTCAGCGCGCCGCCCCGCGCAGCGCCGCGATGTCCGCCTCGCTGCGGAACGACATGACCGCGACCTTGCTGGTGCGCGAATAAGGCACGACCACCTGCAGCTTGCCGTCGTGCTCGTCGAGCGAGAGATAGCGCGACTCGGTGCCGCGCGAGGGCAGCTCGAACGTCGTCCAGGTCGAGGTCGCCGGATCGAAGCGCAGCACCTTGTCGGTCATCCAGATGTTGAGCCAGGCGTCGTGGTGGCTGTCGACCGCGACGTGGTAGGGCGCGTTCATCCCGGGCAGCGGCACGAAGGTGGTCTCCATCGTGTGGGTGTCGATGCGCGCGAGCCGCGCCGCGTAGGAGTTGCCGACCCAGAGCACGTCGGCATTCTTGTCGGTCCCCATGCGGCGCGGGCCTTCGGCCCACGGCACCGCCGTGTTGAAATCGGGCGGGGCGAACTTGTCGTAAACGGCGCGTTGCTCGGGCGTCGCCCGCTCCATCTCCTCGAAGACGGGCGCCAGCTTGACCTCGGACGACGTGCCGGAGGCCGCGTCGCCCTTGCCGACGATGTCGATCGGCATCTCGGCCCACCAGCCGTTGCCGTCGCGGTCGGCCGCGACGCCGTAAGTGGTGCCGCGCGCGCCGGTCGGGCCTTTGAAGGTCAGCGACTTGAATTCGGTGAACGTCTCGCTCACCGGATCGAAGCGCAGCGCCCCGTCGGGCGCCGACACCCAGATCTTGCCCTTGCCGTCGTAGTCGACCGTGGTGGCGCCACCGGTCGGCGACATGCCGGGCGGGGGCGTATAGATCTGGATCTGCTCGGTCTTCGGATCGAGCCGCGCGAGACCGCCGCGCCCCGGATTGGCGTTGAACCAGATGATGCCGTCGGGCGCGCGGGTCATGCCATGCGCCTGCGCGGCGCGGCCGTTCTGCCCCGGCAGCTTGATCGCCTTGTAGGCGCCGGTCCGGGTGTCGATCCGGCCGATGGTCGTCGTGTGGTTGGGGGTGTTCGAGGTGAACCAGATGTGGCCCTCGGAATCGAGCCAAGCATCGTGCACGATCGATCCCGAGCGCGAAGGCGTGCCGAGCGACCAGTCGCTGCCGTCGTTGATCAGCGTCTTCTCCGGGCCGAGCTCCGGATCGATCGGGACGTCGTACTCGCGGACCACGATGCGTGCGGCCTCGCCCGCGGGGCGCGGCGGCAGCTCGATTTTCATCGAGCTCTCGCCCGGTCCGCGCGCCCGCGCCAGATAGGCGGCGAGCGCCTTCTGGTTGAATTCGAGGATCGCGTTCGCCTTGTGCTCGGGCCCCTGGTAGACGCCCGAGACGTTGACGTGCTTCATCAGCTCGATGATGGCGCTCCAGCCCGCCTCATCGAAACGATGCTGCAGGATGTAGCTTGCCGTGTGACAGCTCGTGCATTCGGCCCGCACGAGCTTCTTCAGGCGCGCATCTTCGGGGGTGGCGTCAGGTAGCGCGGCGAGCAGCACGTCGCCCGGCAATTGCCGCACGAAATCCGTCATCGGCTGCAGGACGAAATCCTGCTGCCGGCTGGCGGCCAGATTGACCTCGTTTCGGGCGGTCTGATAGCCCAGCGCCTGCGCCCACACCCGGTACTTGCCGGGCGCGAGCGGAGGGAAGTCGTAACGGCCGCTTTCGTCGGTGAAGACGGACGTGGTGATCGACTGCCCGTCCGCCTTGGCGGAGACCGTGACGCCGCCCATCTTCTCGCCGGCCGCGGAGGTCACCGAACCGCTGAGCAGGACATCGGCCGCCTGCGCGGGTCCGGGGCCAATGACAAGGATTGCGAGCGCTCCGATCGCAGCCAGCAAGCCTCTCAGGCGGGAAGGAGCGCACCGTCTCGTGGCCATGTGCATGGGACTTCTCCCTGGCTAGTCCGCGTCCCTGGAGCTTTCCGACGCGCGCGGAGCGACCGGCGGCGGCGACGCCTGGGCGGGTGCCGGCACGGTTTTCAGATAGGCCGCGATGGCGGCGATCTCGGCCGGCTGGAAGTGATATCTGAACCCGGGCATGCGCGGCGTGCCGTTGGCGATCACCTCGCGCATGACGTCTTCCTGGCCGCCGAGGGACTCGCGCGATAGCACCGGCCCGTATTGTCCGCTCGTGATCTGCGGCCGGGTGTGGCAGACGAGACAGGACTGCGTGAACAGGCGCTGTCCGAGCTTCTGTGTCTCGTCGAGCCGATGATCGCCGGACTGAGAGACGCCCTGGGCATGGACCGCCAACGGGCAGGCGAGCAGACACAGCAAGGCGCACGCGTGACGCGTCATCCCGGCTTCCTCCCATTCTCGGTTCGTTTGTTTTGAGGATGGTACGACGGAGCGGGCGCGTCGAAAAGATCGAGTTGGAAGGGATTCAGATAAACATCACATAAACCGGATCATCGCATTGCGAGACGCGGATTTGATTTGCCTGGAATTTCTCCGGCTTGCGGCGAAGCGCCCAGAGGTGATCGAATCCTGCAACGCCGCTGTGCAATTCTGCCCGTCGATGTCGACTGCCTTTCGATGATCATGGCCTGGCCGCGGACAACATCCTGCCAGGATATTAAAGACTTCGCCGCCGAGCCGGCCGCTGATCAGCGCGGTCCGTCATGCGGCGCCAGCGGACGGCTCTCCCGCCAATAGAAAGCCGGATTTTCGTAACAGCGGCCGCCGTTGCCGCTGCGCGCCGCCTCGCACTGCGCCCAGGTCTCGAAGCCGCAGTTCGTTTCGCCACGCGCATAGACCGCGCACCACGGATAGACCCTTGCCGTCTGGGCGAACGCACCGGAAAGGCAGCCGAACGCCGCGGCAATCGCGGTTCCACACAACAGAAGGGCGAGACGCATCGGAAATGTCCTTTCAAGTCTGAATCGGAAGACCAGATCCGCCGCGCACCTCGAGCATGGTCGATGAACCATGGCCTCAGTGCAGCCGCGGGGCCTTGAGAAACTTGCTGCGGTCCGCCGAGGTGACCCGCACCTCGAAAGTGCGGCCCTCACGGTAGATCGAGAGCGGCACCTCGACGCCGGCCGGACCGAGCGACCAGATCCGGCGGAAGAGATCGGCGAGCGAATTCACCCGCGCGCCCCCGACCGCGAGCACGATGTCGCCGGTGCGCAGGTCGGCGCGCTTGACCGGGCCGCGCTCCGACGTTCCGACCACCACGATGCGGTCCTCGACCTCCGCCGCGTAGATTCCGAGCCACGGGCGCGGCGGACGATTGGCCTGCCCGCGCGTGGCGAGATCGTCGAGGATCGGTTTCAGCAGGTCGATCGGCACCACCATGTTGAGGTTTTCCGACAGGCCCTTCTCGCGCTCGCGCTCGACCTGCAGGGACCCGATGCCGAGCAGGTCGCCCGCCGGACCGATGAGGGCGGCGCCGCCCCAGTTGGGATGGGCCGGCGCGGTGAAGATCGCCTCGTCGAGCACGTACTCCCAGTAACCGGCGAACTCCTGCTTGGCGACGATGTGCGCGGCGACCGAGCGCTGGCGGCCGCCCGCGCCTCCCATCACCACGGATTCGCCGGCCGGCACGGCGCTGGAATCCCCGAGCGGCAGGGCCGGGACATCGATATGGGCGAGCGCCTGCACCAGGCCGAAACCGGTCACCTGGTCGTAGGCGAGCACGTGGCCCGGAACGGCGTGGCCGTCGGCAAGGTGCAGCCAGACCGATTCGGCCTCGGTGATGAGATAGCCGATGGTCAGCACCAGGCCGTTCTCGCGAATGACGACGCCGTTGCCGGCACGCTCGGTGCCCAGCGTCTCGGCGGTGAAAGCATCGGCCGGAACGTCGCTGCGCACGCCGACGACCGAGGAGAGCGCGCGGTCAAGGTCGTAGCCGTAGTCCTCGGGTTTCGGCTGCGCGGATGGCGAGATTTTCCAATCGCTTACGGATGTCATGTCAGATCCTCGCCTTGCCCGCCCTGAATTGCCGTCCCAAAATAATCACGGCATCTGCGCTACGCCAGTATCCGGGGCATCTGCAGGGTGGATGATCGTGCCGGCTGCCCCGAGCCGGCGCCGGCTGATCCAAGCCGGCACAAGGTAACGCCATTCGATGTCGGACAGTTCGTGATCGGCGCGTCGCGGACGGGTGAATTACACTGGAACGCCGAATGGACGCCGGGCGCGGGCGCGGCGCATCACCAAAGGCCGATGCCGTGAAAGACCTGCCGCTTGGCAAAGTCTACCAGTTGATCGAGCCGGGACCGGTCGTCCTCCTGGCGACGTCCCACAAGGGGCGTCCGAACGTCATGACCATGTCGTGGCACATGATGGTCGAGTTCGAGCCGCCGCTCATTGCCTGCGTGGTGAGCGAAGCCAACTACAGCTTCACCGCCCTGCGCACCACCCGCATGTGCGTGATCGCGATCCCGGCGCGCAAGCTGGCCGACAAGGTCGTGAAAGTCGGCAACACGTCGGGGCGCGACCTCGACAAGTTCGCCGCATTCGGCCTCACGCCGGCTCCCGCCGCCCAAGTCGAAGCGCCGCTGATCGCCGAGTGCTTCGCCAATCTCGAATGTCGAGCCGCCGACACCCGCATGGTCGGGCGCCATAACCTTTTCGTTCTCGAAGTGGTGAGGGCCTGGATCGACCCCGCGCAGAAGCAGCCGAAGACCATCCATCATCACGGATACGGGACCTTCGTGGTCGACGGCTCGACGATCAAACTGAAATCGCGCAGGCGGTGAGGCGGCGCAAGATCACGCTCTAACTCAATGAACGGGCGCATAATCTTATCGGCATCTTATCGGCGAGCCGCCGGATCATGCGCCAGCGCGACCGACCGGAGATTCGCCGGCATCGGTCCGCCGCGCGCAGGCCATCATTGGCAAGCCTTGCCGGCGTGCGCGACGTGACGCGTGATGATCGGCGAGGCCACGATCCGGCCAAACCATGCGGCCGGCATCCGCGCTGATCGCCCAAAGCCTCCGTTGATCGGGCAGCCGCGGCGAGGCCCGCGGTTCACTTTCATTCGCCCAAACCCTTCCCGGCCCCCGGCGTTTGCGCTATGTGCGCGGAACTCATCGACCGGGCTCGCGTTTTTGTTCTCCACGAGGTCTTCCGCATGTTCCCAAAGCCTAAGCCTGCGCTCGTTCCCAACACCTATGCGTACGAATCCGAGCCGATGGTGAAACCGACCGGATTCCGCGAATACGACGCGCGCTGGCTGTTCGGGAAAGAGATCAACCTGATGGGCGTGCAGGCGCTCGGGCTCGGCCTCGGCACCATGATCCGCCAGATGGGCATGCGGCCGGAGATCGTCACGGCGCACGACTTCCGCAGCTACTCGGCCGCGATCAAGATGGCGCTCGTCAGCGGCCTGATGGCGGCGGGCTGCAAGGTGAAGGACATCGGGCTCGCCGTCACCCCGATGGCCTATTTCGCCCAGTTCGAGCTCGACGTGCCGTGCGTCGCCATGGTGACGGCCTCGCACAACGACAACGGCTGGACCGGGGTGAAGATGGGCGCGGACCGCCCGCTCACCTTCGGGCCCGACGAGATGACTCGCCTCAAGGAGATCGTGCTCGACGCGCGTTTCTCGTTCCTGCCGGGCGGCGGCTACGAGTTCGTCGAGAACTTCCCCGAACGCTACATCGCCGACTTGACCAAGCGCCCCAAGCTGAAACGCCGGCTCAAGGTGGTCGCCGCCTGCGGCAACGGCACCGCCGGCGCGTTTGCGCCACGCGTGCTCGAGGCGATCGGCTGCGAGGTCGTGCCGCTCGACTGCGAGTTGGACCACACGTTCCCGAAATACAACCCCAATCCCGAAGACATGAAGATGCTGCACGCGCTCGCCGACGAGGTGCGTCGCACCAAGGCCGATGTCGGCTTCGGTTTCGACGGCGACGGCGACCGCTGCGGCGTCGTCGATGACACCGGCGAGGAGATCTTCGCCGACAAGGTCGGAGTGATGCTGGCGCGCGACATCTCGGCGCAGAAGAAGGATTCGCTGTTCGTGGTCGACGTGAAATCGACCGGCCTGTTCATGACCGATCCGGTGCTGCAACAGAACGGCGCGCGGGCCGATTACTGGAAGACGGGCCACTCCTACATGAAGCGGCGCGTGCACGAGGTCGGCGCCGTGGTCGGATTCGAGAAGTCGGGCCACTTCTTCTTCAACGCACCCTACGGGCGCGGCTATGACGACGGGCTGATCTCGGCGATCGCGATCTGCGACATGCTCGACCGCAATCCGGGAAAGTCGATGTCGGACCTCAAGAACGCGCTGCCCAAGACCTGGTCGTCGCCCACGATGTCGCCGCACTGCGCCGACGAGCAGAAATACGGAATCGTGGACCAGGTGACGAAGCACTTCGAGGCGGCGAAGCAGAAGGGCGAGACGGTCGCCGGCCAGCCGATCCGCGATCTCGTCACCGTCAACGGCGTGCGCGTCACCGTCGAGGATGGCACCTGGGGCCTGGTGCGTGCCTCCTCGAACAAGCCGGAGCTGGTGGTGGTGGTCGAAAGCCCGGTGTCGGAAGCGCGCATGCGCGACATGTTCAAGGCGGTCGACGGCGTGCTGCGCACGCACCCGGAAGTCGGCGCGTACAACCAGACGATCTGACGCTGGAGCATGATCCCGAAAGTGGATGCCGGTTTTCGGATCAGATCATGCTCAAAAAAGCATGATCCCGAAAAGTGGATGCCGGTTTTCGGACAAGATCGTGCTCGAAAAACAATACGCTCAGGTCTCGACGTCGCGATAGACGTCGATTTCCGGGGCGCCCGGCATGAACGCGCGCCACGCCTGCAGATAGCCTTGAAACCGCACGTCGGTGGCGATCCGCTGCCGATTGAGCTCCATCGCCTCCGGCGTTTCGTATTCGATCACCTGGATGTATCTGCCGGGGTCGTCGACGTTCTGGAGGAGCTGCATGCGCTTGCCGCCGAGGAACTGCCAGAACGGCGCCGCCGCCTGCATCAGCGAGAGCAGATGCGCCGGGTCGGAAGCCGGAAGCGTGAAGCGGATATGCAGCGTGCGCCGGATCTGTGAATTGTCGTTCGCCATAACGTATTCCCGGTTCTCCCTGGCGCATTTTCCGGCGGGCGAGGCCCCGGCTCGCCGCGAAAAATGCGGTCAATTCGCGTTTCGAGCGCATTCCGATTTCATCGAGGGCTTCATTGAATCGGGAGGCGGTCGAGGACGCCCCTTCACCATCTTAATGCATTGCGGATGCGATCAGGCAGTGCTTTCGCGAGCCGAGGCGGAATAATCGGCCATAGCTGTCGTTTACGACGTTATGAGCCGAGCCTTCGGTCGCGCCATGGCGCCGCTCCGGCGACTCGCCTAGCATCACCATGAGGGCCGTCGGACCCGAAGCGGCTCGTCAATTCCCCGGGGGGAGGATCAAATGACATCTGCGGTCAATGCCGGGGCACGCCTCGATCGGCTGCCCATCAGCTCGTTCCATCACCGCGTGTTCGCGCTGGTCGGCGCCGGCATGTTCTTCGACGGCTACGACCTCTACGTCGCGAGCGGCGTCCTCGCCGGAACGCTGCAGACGAAGTTCTCGAGCCTGCCGCAGAACCTGCAGTTCCTGTCGCTGACCTTCGTCGGCATGACCATCGGCTCGCTCATCACGGGATTTCTCGGCGACTGGTTCGGCCGGCGCTTCACCTACCAGTTCAACCTGCTGATCTTCGGCATCGC
>CAYVBN010000139.1:0-4542 GCA_964449645.1 uncultured Hyphomicrobiales bacterium | reverse complement strand
ACGCTGCACTTCGGCCTCGGTACGAACGTCGACGTCGGCGGCTCGGTCAAGTCCAAGATCCACATGGACGGCGTGATCCTGCACCCGACGCTGTATGTCGACGGCGTGAAGCGGATCGACGAGGGCAGGTTCCTCGTGCCGATCGAGGGCTGACAGGAGAAGCTGGGACGTTCGCACGGACGCCCGAGGGCTTGATCCGAAGCGTCACGCCACCGGTGCCGGTTCGAGGCTGAGCACGTTGTAGGCCTTGACCGGCCGCCGGAAGCCCTTGAGGGCCAGCTCGCCCAGCGGTTCGGCGCAGGCAAAGGATCCGACCTCGGCGAAGACCTTGCCGTCGACGAGGATCTGGCCAGTGCGCGCCTCGCCGCACAGCCGCGCCGCCAGGTTGGTGACGGTGCCGATGGCCGCATAGTCGAGCCGACCTTCGAAGCCGATGCGTCCGAGCGTGGCGTATCCGTAGGCGATGCCAACCGCGAAGCCGAGCTCGTGGCCGTAGCGCCGCCATTTGTCCACCAGGACCGCGACGCAGTCGCGCATCTCGACCGCCATGCGCACCGCGCGGGCCGACGGGTCGGCGCAGCGCAGCGGGTCGTTGAACATGATCATCAGGCCGTCGCCCGTGAAGCGCTCGAGCGTGCCTTCATATTGAAAGATCAGACGCCCCAGGCACGCGTGGTATTCGCGCAGGACGGCCATCACCTCTTCGGGCTCCGCCGCCTCGGCGAAGGCCGTGAACCCGCGCAGGTCGCAGAACACGACCGCGACGTCGCGGCGATGGCTTTCGAGAACGGTGTCATCGCCCGCAGAGATGATCAGCTCGGCGATCTGCGGCGCCAGGAACCGTTTCAGGCGGCTGACGCGCTCGATTTCCGCCAGTTGTTCGGCGACGCGCCGCTCCAGCGTGCGCCCCCATTCGGCGAGATCGGCCGCCTGCCGGTGAACCTTGTCGTGCAGCGCCTTGAGGCGCAGCACCGAGCGCACGCGCGCGACGAGCGCCGGCTGGTCGATGGGTTTGGTCAGGTATTCGTCGGCTCCCGCCTCGAGGCCGTCGACCACGTCCTTGGTGTCCACCTTGGCGGTCACCAGGATGATCGGGATGAAGGGCAGGTGAGGATCGTTCTTCAGCCGGCGGCAGACCTCGAATCCGTCGAGCTTCGGCATCATGACGTCGAGCAGAATGAGATCCGGAATGGCCCGCTTGGTCAGATCGATCGCTTCCAAGCCGTCGGCGGCCTGCAGCGTCTCGTAGCCGTGCGCCTCCAGCCGGGTCGCGAGGATGTCGCGATTGGTCTCGCTGTCGTCGACGATCAGGATGCGCGCGGGGTCGTTCATGCCGGGGGCCGCCTCAGGCTTGCGGCAGGAATTCGCGTATCTTGGCCAGCAGCATGCGCGGGCTGTAGGGCTTCGTCACGTAGGCGTCGCAGCCCGCCGCGTAAGCCTTGTCCTCGTCGCCGCTGAGCGCATAGGACGTTACCACGATGACCGGGGTGCCGCGAAGCGTCGGATCGGCCTTGAGACGACGGGTCGCTTCGTACCCGTCGAGCACCGGAAGCTGGATGTCCATGAGGATCAGGTCGGGGCGCTGGCGTTCGGCGGCGGCCAGCGCCTCTTCGCCGTTCTCCGCCTCGACCATCTCATAGCCGGCGTTGGTGAGCAGATCGCGGAGGATCTGGCGATTGTCCTCCTGATCTTCGACCACGAGTATGCGCTTCATGAATGCGGCACCTGTCGTTCGACGATGATGGGAAGCGAGAAGAAGAAGGTCGATCCTTCCCCGAGGACGGACTCGACCCAGAGCCGGCCGCCGTGCATCTCGACGATGCGCCGGGCGATCGATAACCCGAGGCCCGAGCCGCCCTTCTTGCGCGTCGAAGAACTGTCGACCTGCTGGAACTCGTCGAAGATCTTCGCCTGATCCGCCGGAGAAATCCCGAGGCCCGTGTCCTGCACGCTGATGGTGAAGCTGCCGGCGGCCGCGGCGGCGCGAATGGTCACGCCGCCCGTCTCGGTGAACTTGATGGCGTTGCCGACGAGGTTGAGCAGCACCTGGGAGACGCGGCGTTCGTCGGCGCGTCCGGTCGGCAGGTCGGGGGGAAGCTCGGCGCGCAACACGAGATGCTTTTCCAGCGCCAGGGGCTCGACGGCCGCGACCACCCCGTGGACGATCTCCGCGAGCGAGTATTCGACCAGGGACAGCTTGAGCTGCCCCGCCTCGATCTTGGTGATGTCGAGAACGTCGTTGATGAGCCCGAGCAGGTGCCGGCCGTTCGCCTGCACGCGCTCGATCACGCGCAGCATCTTCTCCGGAACCGAACCGTAGATCCCGTCGATGATCAGCTCGGTGTAGCCGAGAATGGCGTTGAGGGGCGTCCGCAGCTCATGGCTCATGTTGGCGAGGAACTGGGATTTGTGCCGGCTGGCGTTTTCGATCTCGCGGCTCTTCTCGTCGATCTCGGTGAAAAGACGCGCATTCTGGATCGCCAGGGCCGATTGCGAGGCGAATGTCTTGAGCAGCTCGATGGTCGCCTTCGGAAACGAGCCCGGTTCCTTGCGCCGGACGACCAGCAGGCCAATGATCTCCTCGCTCCGCAGCAGCGGGACGAGGAGGAGGGCGCGATAGCCGACTTGCAGGATGACCTCGTTGAGCGCGCTCCGGGGTTCGTCGCGCAGGTCCGGGATCTGCACCGGCTCGCGTCCTGTCACCGCGGTGGCAATGCGGATGTTGCGCAGCGAGATCTGATGCTGCTTGAGCGCGGCAATCAGCAACGGGTCGGTATCGTAGGTGGCGCGCAGTTGAAAAACCCGCGTCTGGTGGTCGAAGACGTAGATCGCGCCCGCTTCGGTGTTCGAGAGCTGCACCGCCTTGGCGACGATCGTGGTGAGCACGTTTTCGAGGTCGAGAGTGGAGTTGACGGCCTGGCCGACCTCGCCCAGCGCGCGCAACTCGCTGACCGATTGCGCCAGCTCGCGGGTGCGGATCTGCACCTTCTGCTCGAGGTCGGCGTAGGAATCCTGCAGCCGGGCGGCCATGTCGTTGAACTGATCGGCGAGCGCCTCGAGCTCGTCCCCGGTCTTGATCGAGATGCGTTGCGTGAGATCGCCGCTGCCGATCCGCGCCGCGCCGGCGCGCAGCGCCTCGATCGGTCCGACCATGCGGCGGGCGAGAAACATCCCGGCCATGAAGGCAAGGCCGAGCGCGGCAAGGAACATGAAGGCGGTACGCCGGATCGTGGCGTAGAGCGGCGCGTAAGCCTCGTCGATCGGCAGCTCGACGAACAACAGCCATCCGAGCGGCTCGATGCGGGAATAGGCGGTCAGCACGCGGCGCCCGCGCAGATCGGTCGCGACCTGCGCGAGCTCTTCGTCCGGCTCTCCGTCACGGGCCGCCTGCACCTGGGCGAGGCTGGACACGTCCGTGTTACGCAGCACGAGGCTGATTTCGGGATGCGCGATCAGGCGTCCCTCGGAATCGACGACATATGCAAGCCCGCTGCGGCCGACCTTGATCTTCGAGACGACGTCCCAGATGAACTTCAGATTCACATCGGCAACGCTGATGCCGTTGTTGCGGCTGATGCCCGCCAGAGAAATGGTCATGTAGGGCTCGGAATCGTGCCGGAACTCGACCGGGCCGTAGTATCTCTTGTGCACCACCGCCTCGACGAATTTCGGATCCTTCGAGTAGTCGATATTGCTGTCGAGGACGTCCATCGCGATGCGCGAGACGCGCACGCGCTCGTGGCCGGTGGGATCGATCTGGGAGAGCTCGGTGATGGCCGGGACCTGCCGCAGCAGGCGTGCGGCATCGATCCGCCGCTGTTCCAGTGTGCCGGCGGCCCAGGGAAGCTGCGTGGTCCATCCGATCTGAGATTCGATTTCCTTGACGAATTGGCCGATCTTCGCCGCGGCGGCTTCGGCCTGCTCGTGCTGGATGCGCACGGCGGACGCCTTGTGCTCCTGATAGAAAAACCAGATTTCGAACACGCCGTTGGCCATCAGTGCGATGCATACGACGGCCGCGAACAGAGTGACGTATTTTCCGAACAGCCGGCCGCGCAGGCGCGGCAGCGACAGCTTCAGCCAGGTGAGGGTCGGGCGAACCGCATGACCGTTCGGAGCGCCGGGCAATCCGATGGTCGAGGAGGGCGCGCGTTCTCTCATTCGATCGTCTCGTTCGCGGTCGCGAGCAGGCCGTACGGCACCGAGAGTCCAAGCGCCTTGGCGGTCTTCAGGTTGAGCACGAGATCGAATTCACGCGGAAGCTGGACCGGCAGGTCGCCGGGTTTCTCTCCCTTGAGAATCCGGCCGGCATAGCGGCCGATCCAGCGGTACGCCTCGGAGATGCGCGGGCCGTAGCTCATCAGTCCGCCGGCGAGCGCATATTCCCGCCACGGATAGGCGGCGGGAATCTTGTGCTGCGCGGCCAGCGCCACGATGTGGTTGCGTTGGCCGGTCAGGAACGGATCGGCGCTGACGAGCAACGCGCCGACCTTCTGCTCCGCGGCGGCCGCGAAGACCTGACCGAATTCGCTTGGGGCGCTC
>CAYVBN010000138.1:0-5392 GCA_964449645.1 uncultured Hyphomicrobiales bacterium | reverse complement strand
ATCTCGGGGGCGACCTCGAGGTCCGCGCCCTGCAGAGTTATTTCGGCAGCCGGACCTGACGAGGGAATCCGACCGGCTGTCTGGACGGCGCGAGTTTTGGCAGCAAGCTCCACGGTCGCGGACCCGGTGGTACCGTCCGGTCCGCGATCGGGGCTTTTGTCTCTGTCGGAGGAAGAAGGACCGATGGAAAAGATTCCGATGACGGCGGAGGGCTATGCCGTGCTCGAGCAGGAGCTCAAGCATCGCCAGCAGGTCGAGCGTCCGCGCATCATCCAGCAGATCACCGACGCGCGTTCGCACGGCGACCTGTCCGAGAACGCCGAGTATCACGCCGCCAAGGAGCAGCAGTCGCACAACGAGGGCCGCATCGCGGAGCTCGAGGACAAGCTCGCGCGGGCGGAGGTCATCGACGTCTCCAAGCTCTCGGGCGAAACCGTCAAATTTGGCGCGACCGTCACCCTCATCGACGAGGACACCGACGAGAAGAAAGTCTGGCAGATCGTCGGCGAGCCGGAAGCCAATGCGAAAGCCGGCAAGATCTCGATCACCTCGCCGCTTGCCCGCGCGCTCGTCGGCAAGAAGAAGGGCGCGTCGGTCGAAGTGGTGACCCCGGGCGGCGCCCGCGCCTACGAGGTCGTCAAGGTCGAGTGGCGCTGAGTCTCGCGCATAATCCCGACGTAAATTCCGCCGCTCGGCCCTGGGCGCCCTTATCGGGCTGGCCGCGCGGCGGTGGCTTGGAGCACGCTTTGATTCGATCGAATCGGAACGCGCTTTAGGGAGCCCGGGTTGCGTTTTCGAAGTCGAACGGCACCGTCGGGGCGTCCTTCGAATTGCGCAAGGTCAGCGACGTCTTGACGTTGCGCACATTGGGCGCGGCCGTAAGCTCGGCGACGAAGGCCTGGAAGGTCGCGAGGTTGGGCGCCACGCATTTCAGCACGAAATCGATCTCGCCGGACAGCATCCAGCACTCTCGAACGGCGGGCTGAGCCCGCACGAATGCCTCGAAGGCGGCGAGATCGGCTTCCGCCTGGCTCGCCAGGTGCACCATGGCGAAGGCGGTGACCTCGAAGCCGAGCCTCTTCTCGTCCAGCAGCGCCCGGTAGCCCTTGATGAGGCCGGCCTCTTCGAGCGCGCGGACCCGGCGCAGGCACGGCGGCGCCGAAATGCCGACCCGGCGCGCCAATTCCACGTTGGTGATGCGCCCATCGGCCTGCAGCTCGGCGAGGATCCTGCGGTCGATGGCGTCGAGACGCGACGACAAGCCCCTCCTCCTTCGTGTCCTGGCCGCCGCGCGGCCACCTGCGCTTCTTTAGCCCGATTTGTGAAGAACGCGAAATATTGTTGCGCGAGGCCACGAGATTCCGATCGGCCGTTGCCTGATCCTCAACGAGACCGTGACGTCCAGGGTTGCGCGGCTTGCATAGCTGACACAAAGCCCTAAATTGCAGGCGGAGCTCGCCCGACGGTGCGCCGGCGCCGTGACCCGGCCAGGCGAACCGGTCGATCCGGAAAGGACGTTCGATGTCCAAGACCACCCACGCCAAGCTCGTCATCATCGGCTCCGGCCCTGCCGGCTATACCGCGGGCATCTATGCGGCGCGCGCGATGCTCGAGCCGATCCTGATCCAGGGCATCCAGCCGGGCGGGCAACTGACGATCACGACGGACGTCGAGAACTATCCGGGATACGCGGACGTCATCCAGGGCCCCTGGCTGATGGAGCAGATGCAGCTCCAGGCCGCCCATGTCGGCACGCGGCTGGTCACGGACCACGTCACCAGCGTCGATCTCTCTCATCGGCCGTTCCGTCTCGTCTGCGATTCCGGCGACGTCTATCTGGCCGACAGTCTCATTCTGGCGACCGGCGCCCAGGCCAAGTGGCTGAACCTGCCGTCGGAACAGAAATTCAAGGGCTATGGCGTCTCCGCCTGCGCGACCTGCGACGGCTTCTTCTACAAGGGAAAGAACGTGGTGGTGGTCGGCGGCGGCAACACGGCCGTCGAGGAGGCGCTGTTCCTGACGAACTTCGCCGCCAAGGTCACGGTCGTGCATCGGCGCGACAGCTTCCGGGCGGAAAAGATCCTGCAGGACCGCCTGTTCAAGCATCCGAAGATCGCCGTCATGTGGGACAACGTGGTCGAGGAGATCGCCGGGAGCGAGAATCCGCTCAAGGTCACGCACGTCAAGCTGCGCAACATCAAGACCGGCACGATCAGCGAATTGGCGGCGGACGGCGTGTTCATCGCCATCGGGCATTCGCCCGCCACAGAGCTCGTCGCCGGTCAGCTGGAGACGAAACCCTCCGGCTACATCAAGACCGCCCCGTACTCGACCGCCACATCCGTACCGGGCGTGTTCGCCGCCGGCGACGTGACCGACGACGTCTACCGCCAGGCCGTCACGGCGGCCGGCATGGGCTGCATGGCCGCGCTGGAAGCAGAACGCTTCCTTGCGGCCGAAGAGGGAGAGCGCGCCGCCGCCGAATGATCGGCGCGACTTCTCCGCCGGAGACACGATGGACTGGGACAAGCTGAAGGTTTTTCACGCCGCCGCCGAAGCCGGTAGCTTCACGCACGCGGGCGAACAGCTCGGGCTGTCGCAATCGGCCGTTTCACGGCAGGTGAGCGCGCTCGAGCAGGAGCTCTCGGTCGCGCTGTTTCACCGGCACGCGCGCGGGCTCATTCTCACCGAACAGGGCGAGCTGCTCTACCGCACCGCGCACGACGTCTTCATGAAGCTCGAGGCGGCGCGCTCCAAGCTGACCGACAGCCGCGAGCGGCCGCACGGCGAACTTCGCGTGTCGACCACGATCGGCATCGGGGTGCACTGGCTGACGCCGCGGCTCGGCGAATTCATGGACCTCTATCCGGACATCCGCATCACGCTGCTGACGACGGAAGAGGAGCTCGACCTCGCCATGCGCGAGGCCGACGTGGCGATCCGGCTGCGCCAGCCGACGCAGCCCGACCTCATCCAGCGCAAGCTGTTCTCGGTGCACTTTCACGCCTATGCGTCGCCCGACTATCTCAAGCGCTTCGGCACGCCGCGCACGCCCGAGGAGATCGATCAGCATCGGATCCTGCTGCTGAGCGGCAACGTCCCGAACTATCTGCGCAACCGCAACTGGCTCGTCGAGGTGGCGCGCAACGGCGCCGGACCGCGAACGCCGCATCTCAAGATCAACAACGTGCTCGGCGTGCTGCGCGCGTGCCAGCGCGGTCTCGGCGTAGCGATGCTGCCCGATTATCTGGTGGAGGAGAACGGCGGGCTGGTTCAGCTCTTCGGCGACACCGACCCGATCGCGCTCGACGCCTATTTCGTCTACCCGGAGGAGCTGAAGACGGTGGCCCGCATCCAGGTCTTCCGCGACTTCCTGGTGTCCAAGGCGCAGCGCTGGACATTCTGAAAATCGCTCGCCCGCACGCGCATTTTGCCCCGACCGCGGGCGGCGGTTCGCCGCGGGAATGCGCCGAACACGCAGTTGGAACGACTCACAAAAGGTGGGCGCCGGCCCCGCGCGAGTTCGCTCACCTCACGCGCGGCGCATGATCTTCTGACTCGACGAATCGGCTTCGCAGCATCATGCGCCAGGGCATGGCTGGCATGCGACCTGTCGGATTGCACCGGAAGGTTCTGGGCGCATATTGGGACCGCGCTGTCGGCAGCGGTTGTTGCATCCTCCCAGGTCACAACCGAGTTGCAGCCAGCTGTTCCCCTCTGGAAGGTGATTGTCGGCTATGCCGACAAAACTACGCCGGGCTTCTTGCCCGGCGTTTTTTCTTTGTGCCGCTGAATCGAATTTTTGTTCGTCTTTGATTCGAGCATGATCTTTTCCGAAAACCGGAATCCACTTTTCGGGATCATGCTCAGTCTTTGATTCGAGCATGATCTTTTCCGAAAACCGGGACCCACTTTTCGGGATCATGCTCAGTCTTTGATTCGAGCGCGGTCTTTTCCAGAAGCCGGGTCCGCTTTTGCGGATCGCGCGCTAGGCGAACAGGCGCTCGTGTTCGAGGCCCTTGTAGAGTCCCGCGACGTATTCGCCATAACCGTTGTAGATGATGGTCGGCCGGCGCTCGCCGGTCCCGATCAGTTCCTCGGTCGCCTGGCTCCAGCGCGGGTGAGGCACCTCCGGATTGACGTTGGCCCAGAAGCCGTACTCGCTCGCTTGCAGGGCCTCCCAGAAGCTCTTCGGCCGCTGATCCGTGAAAGTGAGGCGGACGATCGATTTGATCGACTTGAACCCGTACTTCCACGGCACCGCGAGACGAAGCGGCGCGCCGTGCTGTTTGGCGATCGGCTTGCCGTAGGCGCCGGTCGCGATGAAGGTCAGCTCGTGCGTCGCCTCCGCCATGGTGAGCCCCTCGATGTAGGGCCACGGATACCAGGGCTGGCGCTGGCCGGGCGCCATCGAGGCGTCGCGGAAGGTCTCCATGCGGACGTATTTGGCCGACCCCAGCGGCTTCGCCAGGTCGACCAGCTTGGCGAGGGGGAATCCGGACCACGGAATCGCCATCGACCACGCTTCGACGCAGCGGTGGCGATAGAGCCGCTCTTCGAGCGGAATGCGGCGCACGAGATCGTCGATGCCGATCTCCTGCGGCTTGTCCACCATTCCGTCGATCTTGATGGTCCACGGACGAATCTTCAGCGCCTGCGCGGCCTTGGCGATCGTCTTCGACGAGCCGAACTCGTAAAAATTATTGTAGTTGCCGTTGACCTTCTCGTCCGTGACCGGCCGGTCGAGCGTGTATGTCTCGTTGCGCTTGGCCGGATAGAGATCCTTGGAGGGATCGAGATCGCTGACGCGCTGCGCCGACGCGAACCCGGGCGAGACCGCAAGCGCGGCGGCCGCCGCACTTGCCTTGAGCAGAGACCGGCGATCGAAGAAGAAATGCTCCGGAGTGGCAAACTTTTCGGGCAGCTCCCAGCCGCGACGGCGAATGACGTTCATCGAAATCCTCCGGCATTGTGCGACCGGCATGGGCGCCGGACGGCGGCGGCGTCCCGCCCGTTCCCCCACCCGCAATTCACGAATGGCCGCATTGCCCCCGCCCCGACTGCTACCGGCAGGGGACATCACCGGCAATTCACAGTTGCGGGAAGCGGCCGCCGACCCCCTACTCGGCCGCGCGGCGGGCGGCCACGATCTGATCGGCCTGCTTGCCGGTCAGTTCCTGCATGTGGTCGAACCGGAACGTGAAGGTGCCAACCCCGGCGGTTGCCGACCGGATCTCCACGATCAGGTCGCCGATCTCCGATTCGGGCATCATGGCGCGCACCACGTCCCAACCGGTCCAGCCGTCGCGCGTATCGAAGCCGAGGATCTGTCCGCGCCGGCCCGACAGGATGGCGTTCATCTTCGCGGTGGCGTCGCTCGGGCAGACGATTT
>CAYVBN010000137.1:0-7503 GCA_964449645.1 uncultured Hyphomicrobiales bacterium | reverse complement strand
AAAGATCGTGCGCCAGTTCATCAACTTGGAGCGGCGGCGCCCGGCGCGACCCGCACGGGATCGGGGCCCCGCCGGATCAGAGCCCTTTCAGATACTCGACGAGGTCATGCTTCTGCGCCTCGGCAAGCCCGAGTTTGAAATGCTCGTCATAGTGGTTCACGACGTCGAGTAGCGTCGCGAAACGTCCGTCGTGATAGAAGCCGCCTTTCTGATGCGACCAGAGGCCGGCGAGCGGGGCCGTGCGGTACATGTGCGTCGGCGACCGATCGGCCTGGAAGGAGTCCACGCCCATCTCGTCGGGGCTATGCAGATTATTCCCCGGCTCGGTGAAGAGCGGCGGGACGTGGCAGGTCGCGCATTTCCCCGGGCCGTCGAAGACGGCCTTCCCGCGCGCGAACGCGGCGCGGTCATAGGACCCATTGGGCGCCTTCGGGGCCGGGATGGCGAGTTGATAGAAGTGCAGCGCCGCCAGCTTGCCGGTGACCCGATCCGGGGCGCCCTTGGCGTCGAAGTCACCGCTCTTTGCCGAGACGGGATACTGATCCTTGTTTCCAAGGCGCGCATCGAAGAACCGGCCGGAGCCGTGCATCTCGGTCACGCCGACATAAGCGTTCCAGTAAGGGACCGACCCGAACCCGGTCCAGGTGTGGAGGTTGACGCCCGCCAATCCGAACGCCGGTGGGATCAGCGTTCCGGCCTGCTTGCCGTCCGGACGCAAGGCCTTGCCGTCCTTGTCCAGCTCGGCATCGAAACGGCCCGGCCCCCAACTGGCGAGAACTTTCTTCACCGTCGCTTCATCGACGCCGAGAAGGTCGGTGAACGGCTTCAGGTTCGGCGCCAGCGACACGATGGCGCCGACGTTGAGATCGCGGTTGGCCCAGCCGTCGAGACGCTTGCCGATGCCGGGCGCAAACGAATTGTCGACGGTGGAGTGGCAGAACGCACATTGAATTCCCATCGACCGTACGCTGCCGTCACGATTGGTGAAGGCCGTGACGCCGACGACCGCGTTCAGTTTCAGAAGCGCGATGGTGGTCGCTGGATCGTCGAGATTGACCTTGCCGGCCTTGATCTGCTTCTTGAGGCTGTCCGGCAGCGCGTCCACATCGACCTTCAGCCCCACCGCCAGCGCCGTTTTGGGCGAGACGCCCGGACCCACGCCGCCGTTCTTTTCGCCGGCGATCGCCTCGTGCAGGTGCAGCGCGTCACCCCAGAACTTCTCGCTTCCGAACGTGTCGTAGCGAAAAATCCTCCTGCCCTCCTCCATCATCTGGTCCGCGTGGCGGGCGATCTCGGCATCGAAGCCCTTGTGGCGAGGAGAAGCGGCCATCCCGGCAGTGATACAAATGAGTCCGGCGCTGCCGAATGCGGCAACCAATGCGAAACGCCTTCGCATGAAAAGCCTCCTTTTCCGAAACAGATTTGGACAGAAACCTCCTTCGGCACGGCAATCAGGCCGGGGCCTGCAGCAGTTCAGCAATTCGATGGCGCGTCCGCCCCGAGGTTCCCGCGGCGGACGAATTTGTTTGCTGAACGTTGCGCGGCTCGGTCCGCCTCCGATTGTCTGGCACTCGTCCGGCAAGCGTTGCGCTTTTCACCGCAATGGCTTCGCGCGCTTGCGCCGCCTCGCCGTCTGCCACGGCGACCGCGTGCGGTTTCGCTCACGATCGCGACGTCGGCTCTCCGGGTTGTGCCGGTCTGGGATCATCCCGGCGCGCGCCGGGGGTGGTGCCGCTTACCGACGGCGCGCCCGCGGGGCCGGGCGCTTCCGGTCGCAGTGCTGCCACAGACCCGGCGCAAGTTCGGAGAAACGGAGGGAGGAACCCAAGGGAGGAAGCACGTGAAGCTCCAAACCTCGACTCCGGTGGAGCGTGCCGGTCCGCGATATTTTGCGGCTCGCTGTGAGCAATGCGGCAGTCCCTTGTCCATTCCCGAATGGTCGGAACAGGTCAGCGACCGATGTGTCCGGCATCTTTGGGCCTGCGACGATTGCGGGTACCAGTTCGAGACCACGGTCTATTTCGCCCGGTAGTGGGCGGCGCGACGCCGCGGGCGTCCACTTTCGATCCAGCGTTGCTCCCAGCCTGCGGGTCGGGAAAGCACGAGCATCGTGCCGCGCGGATCGCGCCGGCTCCCGCAGCAAAGCTCCGCGTCGATCGGGATTTTTCCGCAGTCTCTCCTCGACCTGCTTCGGCAAGCGCGGCATCGACAGCCGCCACCCTCCCGTCCATCATTGCCGCCGGCATCCGCCCCTGATGTACGGGGCGTCGCCCGAACGACACCAGAACTCCAGATAAGCTGCCCGAAGCAGCGGAAAATTGGGGAGGGAAATTGGGGAGGAAGATATGGCCACGAACGGCAGTGGACCGCCGTTCCTTGTCGCCGGAGGCGGCATCGGCGGTCTGGTGACGGCTTATGCGCTGGTGCTCAAGGGGTTTCCGGTTCGCGTTTTCGAGCAGTCGAGCGAGTTCCGCGAAGTCGGCGCCGGCATCCAGCTTGGTCCCAACATCTTCCGCGCGCTCGAACGTATCGGCCTGAAGGAGGCCGTGCTCGCCGACGCCTGGCAGCCGGCCGCCCAGGAGATGCGCGATGCGCTCACCGGCGAGTCCATCGTTCGCATTCCGCTCGGCGAACGGTTCTCCACCCACTTCGGCCAACCGTATGCGGTCAGCCACCGTGCCGACATCCACGCGGTATTCCTCGATGCGTGCCAGCGCAACAATCTGGTGTCGCTCGAAACCAAGCGGAAAGTCGAGGATTTCGAGGACGACGGCCGCGAGGTCACTATCCGGCTCGAAGGCGGCGAGGAAGTCCGCGGCCGCGTCCTGATCGGCTGCGACGGCATGTGGTCGCGCGTGCGCGAGAAGGTGGTCGGCGACGGCAAGCCGCGCGTGTCGGGGCACATCGCCTACCGGGCCGTGCTCAAGCGCGAGGACGTGTCGGAGGACCTCTGGGGTCCAGATGTCGTGCTGTGGGCCGGCCCGCGCACGCATCTGGTTCACTATCCGCTGCGGCGGGGCACGCTGTATAATCTGGTCGCCGTGTTCCACTCCGATCGCTACGTCGAAGGCTGGAACGCCGAAGCCGATCCCGAGGAACTGTGGGCCCATTTCAAGGGTCAGCGCCCGGAAGTGTTGCGCATGCTCGAGCGGATCGAAACGTGGCGCATGTGGGTCCTGTGCGACCGCGAACCGATCAAGGAATGGTCGAAGGGTCGCGTCACCCTTCTGGGCGATGCTGCGCATCCCATGCTGCAATATCTTGCCCAGGGCGCCTGCATGGCGACGGAGGACGCGGTGTCGCTCGCCGAGAAAGTCGCCGAGAGCCCGCACGATCCCGAAGCGGCATTCCACGCCTATCAGCAGCAGCGTTATCTGCGCACGGGCCGTGTCCAGCTCATGGCCCGCGTCTATGGGGAGTTCTATCACGCGCGCGGCGTCACGGCGGAGCTGCGCTATCAGATGCTGCACGGACGCTCGCCGGAGCAATCCTACGAGAGCATCTCCTGGCTCTACGGCGGGACGTAAGGATACGCTTTGTTTGGCCGTGTGCCGGGAGGCGAAGAGCGCCCGGGCGATAACCATAAATCGCGTCGGCATGGTTTCGGGGAATAATTTGCTGCGGCGACGGTTTGTCGGAATGTGACCGTTGCGTTCAGACGCCGGCACGCAGGTTCTGCACACGGGCTCTGGGGACGCCTGTCACGACGGGCGAATCCGGGGGGCATCGAATTCGCATGAACCAAGGAGCGAGGAGCATATCGATGAAACGGATGTTGGTTGCCGCGGCCGCGTTCGCCGCGATGACGGGGCTTGCGTTGGCCCAATCGGCCCCCGCCAAGACCGGCGATACGTCGAAAGGCAAAGCGCTGGTCGATGCCAAGGGCATGACTCTCTACATCTTCGACAAGGACGCCGCCGGCAAGTCGAACTGCAACGGCCAGTGCGCCACCAACTGGCCGCCGCTGATGGCCTCGGCCGACGCCAAGGCGAGCGGCAAGTTTTCCGTCGTGACCCGCGACGACGGCAGCAAGCAATGGGCCTATGGCGGCAAGCCGCTCTACACGTGGAAGAACGACAAGAAGGCGGGCGACGCGACCGGTGATGGATTCGCCAACGGCGCCTGGCACGTCGCCAAGCCCTGAGCGACTTTCGGCGTCAACAGCCGATCCGAAACTCGCCTGGCCCGAAAGGGCCGGGCTTTCCTGCAATATCTCTGCTCCGGATTACCGGATACGCGGCAAGACGAAGGTGTGAGCCCGCAGCTCTGAAGCATGCGTTGAGCGAAGCGCATCAAGTGAACGACATGCGCGCAGCGATCGCCACCTCTCCCCTTGCGGAGGAGGTCGGCGCGAAGCGCCGGAAGGGGTGGGTCTCGGAAGCACGAACACCCCCCTCCCCGGCCCTCCCTCGCAAGGGGCGAGTGAACGCTCAGAGATTGAGGCTTCGTATTCAATCAACTGCTTCTCAGCCGATAAAACATCAAAAGCGCCTCACTCGAATCCATAAAGCCGGGCCGGATTGTCGACGAGGATCTGCCGTTGCGCCTCGGCACTCGGGGCGAACTGCGGAATGAGGTCCACGAGATCGGCTTCGTCGGGATCGTGTGTCGAGTTGGGATGCGGGAAATCGGTGCCCCACATCACCCTGTCCCCGCCCGCGGCGACGAGCGCCGAGGCGATCGGCATCGCCTCCGAGTAGGGCGGCATCGAAATGCGTTCCGACCCGCACACCTTGACCCAGCACCGCTCATCCTTGAGCAACTCGAGCAGCGCGCGGACCGCCGGCTGCTCAACGCCGCCCGACGCTGGCACCCGTCCCATATGATCGATGACATAGGGCAGCGGCAGCTTTCGGATCATGTCGGACAGCGGGATGATGTCGGGCGCGTCGAGGTGCAGCACCACGTGCCAGCCGAGGCCCTTCACCCGGTCGAGCACGCGCTCGAACACGCGCTGGTCGGGCGCCCCGCCGAGGTGACGGACGAAGTTGAAGCGTACGCCGCGCACCCCGCCCTCGTGCAGTTTGCGGAAATCGGCCTCGGTGAAGCTGTCGTCGACGACCGCGACCCCGCGATAACGCTGCGGATTGTCCGCGATGGCGTCGAGCATGGCCCGGTTGTCGGTGCCGTGGCAACTCGCCTGAACAATGACGGCGCGCCCGATGCCGAGGTGGGCATGAAGCGCGGCGAGCGCCTCCTTGGGAGCGTCCTCCGGCGTGTAGCGCCGGTTCGGGGCGTAGGGGAACTTCGCCGCCGGTCCGAACACGTGGCAATGGGCGTCGCACGCGAGCGGCGGCAGCTTGAATTGCGGTTTGCGGCGCGTCGCCTGGTTGCGGGCGGCAGTCGCGGTCATTCCTTTGGCTCCGTGTTGTTGATTATGAGGGAACGGACTGAAAGCACGTTCTAATGCGACTTCATATTGCTTGGAAGCCGCCCCGGATGCTGCGCGCTCCCTCTCCCTGGCAGGAGAGGGTTGGGGTGAGGAGATCAGGACTCTCGATCGGCAACATGCCCTCACCCGGATCGGCTTCGCCGATCCAGCCTCTCCCCAGGAGAGGTGACCTCGAGACCAAGGCAACGTTCGTATTCCATCTGAAGCATCCAGTTCCCGACCATCAACGCGCCGGGATATCGCCCTTCGCCCACGCCTCTTTGGTCGCTTGGCGGAACGCCTCGAAACGACCTGCCGCGATCGCCTCGCGCATCCCGTTCATGAGGTCCTGGTAGTAGAACAGATTGACCATGCTCAGCAGCATGGCGCCGAGCATCTCGTTGGCGCGCGTGAGGTGGTGCAGGTAGGCGCGCGAGTAGTCGCGCGCAGCCGGGCAACGGCTCTCTGCGTCGAGTGGGCGCGGATCGTCCGCGTGGCGTGCATTGCGCAGGTTGACCGGTCCGAAGCGCGTGAAGGCCAGGCCGTGCCGGCCGTTGCGGGTCGGCAGCACGCAGTCAAACATATCGATCCCGCGCGCGACGGCTTCGAGCAGATCCTCCGGCGAGCCCACGCCCATCAGATAACGCGGCCGTTCGGCCGGTAGCGCCGGGGCCGTCTCCTTGATCACCTCGAGCATCGCGGCCTGCGGCTCGCCCACCGCCAAGCCGCCGATGGCGTAGCCGTCGAACCCGATGTCGACGAGCGCGCGCGCGCTCTCGACCCGCAGCCGTCCGTCGACGCCGCCCTGCACGATCCCGAACAGCGCCCGCCCCGCGGCGGCGCCTTCGAAGGCGCGTTTCGAGCGCTCGGCCCAGCGCAGCGACAACCGCATCGCCCGCTCGATCTCTGCCGGCTCGGTTGGCAGGCGCACGCACTCGTCGAGCTGCATGGCGATGTCGGAGCCGAGCAGGCGCTGGATTTCGATCGCCCGCTCGGGTGTCAGCTCCACGGTCGCGCCGTCGACGTGCGAGCGGAAGACGACGCCCGTCTCGTCGACCTTGCGCAGGTCCGACAGCGACATGACCTGGAAGCCGCCGGAATCGGTGAGGATCGGCCCCGGCCAGTTCATGAAGGTGTGCAGGCCGCCCAGCGCGGCGACGCGTTCGGCGCCCGGCCGCAGCATCAAGTGATAGGTGTTGGCCAGCACGATGTCGGCGCCGGACTCCCGCACGTCGCACCAGTGCACGCCCTTGAGCGCCGCCTGGGTGCCGACCGGCATGAAAGCCGGCGTGCGGACCCGCCCGTGCGGCGTCATGACCTCGCCGCGGCGCGCGGCGCCGTCGGTCCCAATCAGACGGAAAGAGAACGCGTCGGCCATGCCCGATCACGCCGCCCGGAACAGCAGGCACGCGTCGCCATAGGAATAGAACCGATAGCCGGCGTCGAGCGCATGCGCATAGGCGCGTTTCATCACGCCGAGGCCGCAGAACGCTGAGACCAGCATGAACAAGGTCGAGCGCGGCAGATGAAAATTGGTCATCAGGATATCGACCGCGCGAAATCGATAGCCTGGTGTGATGAAAAGGGATGTCTCGCCCGAAAATGGCCGCAACGTGCCGTCCTCGTCGGCGGCGCTTTCGAGCGTGCGCAGCGAGGTCGAACCGACCGCGACGATGCGGCCGCCGGCGCGGTGCACCGCGTTGAGCGCCTCGGCGGTCTCCCGGCTCAGCGTGCCCCACTCGGCATGCATCTTGTGCTCCGAGGTGTCCTCGGCCTTTACCGGCAGGAAGGTGCCTGGGCCGACGTGCAGGGTCACGCGATGGAACGCAACGCCGCGCTCGGCCAACCGTTGCGATAGCTGCTCGGTGAAATGCAGCCCGGCGGTGGGCGCCGCGACCGCCCCCTCCTCGCGCGCGAACATCGTCTGAGAGTCGCTGCGGTCCTGCTCGTCCGGCGGCCGCCGCGCCGCGATGTAGGGCGGCAACGGCATGTCTCCGCGCTCGGCAATCGCCTGATCGAGCACCGGGCCGTGGAACGCGAAGGCGAGCGTCACCTCCCCGCCCTCTCCCTTCGCCTCGACGGTGGCGTCGAGCTGGCCGAGAAAGCAGACGCGGCCTTCCTCGCCGAAACGG